>CAZRMH010000099.1:0-21452 GCA_964600935.1 uncultured Candidatus Obscuribacterales bacterium | reverse complement strand
GTCACGACCAGCGATGATGATTTGATGTTCGTCCAGGTGATCCCAGCCCCAGCGCGTCCGGTTCATGTAGATCCAGTAGTGGAAGCTCAGCGGCTTGCCGGGCTGCGGACGACCGGCCCACTCTTCTGCCATGATTTCGTATGCGTGATTTTCGCCGGTCGAATGTTCGCCGTCGTAAATCAGGTGGGAACCGACGACGTTCTCGGGTTTGATGCCGAGATACGGAGCGGCGGCTATCGCCAGCTCCTGATCGCCGTTTGTGACGATCACGACTTCGACACCGGCTGCGGTCAGCGCTTCATTCTCTTGACGAACGCCAGGATAAATTCGCGAGGTGTAAGTCGGCGCGAAAGCGGTGACTTGCTGAATCTTCTCAGCGCGTGTCATGCCGGCTTGTGATGGCCAGTAGACTTTGGACCAGAAGTCGAGCAAGCCGATGCCGTCTTCGTCGCCAGCTTCCTTGTTCTGCCAGAGGCGCAGGGCTGCCTGTGGCGTGAGGTCCGCGAACTGCGGCATTCGGGCGCCGAGCAGTCGCGTGGGCAGCGCCATGGCCAGGCGCGTTGCGACGATGCCCGTGGCGCGCACTGGTCCGCGGCACCGCCGCAGGTAACGGCTAATCGAGGCTAACTGTCGGGGGCTGAACTTGTCGTTCTCCGCCCGCCACTGGAAGAAGAACGTGAAGATGTCGCCTGCAGCTTGCGTCTTATCCACGTCCTTGAGCCAGAAAACCTGGCGACCGTTGGCGTTTTCGAATGCCACCCATTCACGAAACTCAGGCGAACGGAAATATTCCGTGCGTTGCTCGGTCGTCAGGCGAGCGGCCGTGACATCGCCTGAGCGAGCGCTGCCGCCGGAGACGGCGTATAAACGAGAGCGCGCTCTCTGGAGCTGCGCACTGACCGAACCGGTCGATTCGGGTAAAGAAGATAAACTGTTCATGTGTTTCCTTTTTCGTAAAACCAACTTGCGAAGTCGGGGTTTGGAGCCGCTTCGCATCGTATTGTGAAAAACCTCTCGACCAGGCGCTCAGGTATTCGTGAGCGCGCTGGTCGGATTCTCTTGATGGTGAGACGGTCTTTGTTAGACTTCTTTGTCGACTGCCATCACCAGTGGTTACTTTTTGCCGGTGTCTTCTGTGTACTTGTTCTTCAGGCGAATGTCCGACCCGACGAACGGACCCTGACGGAAACCGTAGAAGACGACCTTCGGTATGTTGCCATCGGCGGCGGCGATGCGCGCCGATTCCCGGAAGTCCTGGTTGTGGTGCGCCAGCAGTTTGAAGACTTCGGCTTCCAGTTCCGCCGCGTTGGCCGGCGCAGGTTGACCGTCGCCGAGCTCGATGGCGATTTCGAGCTTTTTCTGGAGCTGGGCGTTCTCGCTTGTGATCAGGCGGAACGAATTGAAGATCGTCGCCAGCTGCTGGATCTCGAAGCAGATCTTCTCCATGTCGGTTGGCGGGATCTTGCAGCCCATCCAGGATGCCGCCAGGTCGGAGCGACCGTAGTGGAACATGATGGGCAGGTTGGCGATGGCGGGCGGCAGCGTGCGGATACTGACGCCTTCCTGTTCGAGCAGAGTGCACAAGTCGGCGTAACTCATCACGTAACCGTTGTCGTGGATGTTGTACTTGATGCGCGGCGAGACGTTGCTTGCGCGTGTCGTAGTGATGATCAGCTCACCTTCCTGATTGGACTCCACCAGATAGTCCAACTGGTTGTATTGGAAGATGTGGGGAAGCGCGTCTTCAAGACGGCTGAGTCCGGCCAGTTTGGAGACCGCTGCGTTGATGCGATGGCGCAAGCCCGGTTTCTTCTCCATCAAACGCCGCACGGCTACCGTGAAAGCGTTTTCAGCGCCGATGTTGATCTCGAGGTCGCTGGCGCCATAGTCGCCGTAGACTTCGCGGAAAGTGCCCATCAGATAGCTGCGCATGCCTTCCGACATGCCTTCGCCGCCGTAGAAGCCGAGTGCCTGGTATTGTTTCCAGTCGAGTTTCTTGGAGTCCGCCAGCATCTTCAGGAAGGGCGGATAGCCGGCGATGACGTAGAGCCAGCCTTCTGATCCGAAGTCCTCCAGCGTGCCGATGATTTTGTCGATGTCCGGACCGGTCGAAATTAACAGCACTTCGTCGCAGACCGAGTAGCTGACGCACATTCCGGTCGCCCACGGGCCAAGCGCGAAGGCGTTGACGAACAGGATCTTCTTGTCGCGCCCAGCGAACTCGCGCAACGCGAGCTGAATGGTGCGGGCCACCGCTTTGCGTTCGTCCGAGCCGCGCACCCAGTTGGTGGGCTTGCCGGTGGAGCCCGAGGACTGGTCGATCACCGCTCCGCGCGTGGGCAGCTTGCCGCCGTGGCAGCGCGCGGCGATGTCGTACACCTTGATGTAGTTCGGCTTGTCCATCGGCGCGACCTGCGAGAAGTCGGGCGTCCAGCCGTTGAGCGTCACTTGGCAGTTGTGGTCGATGCAGAACGCCTGGTAGGCTGGGCATTCGTTGCGCGCCTTCTCGAACGCGTACCAGGCTTTCCATTTGCCGATCAGGTCACGCAGCGGGCTGGTGCCGGGGAGGAACAACAGCTTGAATCCGAGGCCGGATCGTTCGAGCAGCAGGCGCACGTAAGCCGCCATGAAGACGAACGAGAATATGAGATGCTTGCGCAATTTCATGAGATGCTCCTTGATTGGTTGTGAAACGGAACGACTACTTCACGAGCAGTTGCTCGAGAGTGAGGCGGTGAGCGGATGGTGGAACGTCGCTGTGGCCGAGTCGAAGCAGCAGCCAGAGGTCGTGTTTGCGGGCGCCATTGTCGAAGTGCTCTGCCAGTCGCGCATGCGACTTGGCGTTGGTGATAACCGATCCGAACGGGTGCAGGTAGACGCCGTGTTTGGTCATCGTCAGCCAGAGACGCGCGAGCATCCGACCGGTGTTGATCCACTCGTCGTGGTTGTCGTACGGTCCGGACAACCAGGCGACCGTCTTAGTGCCACGCATGCTGCGCTCGTAGATCCAGCGCACGCACTGGTAGATGCCTGGGACACGGAACAAGTAGTTGGCATGCACGAAGAGACGCATCAGCAGACCGGGGAAGTGCATGGCGTAGGCGGCCAGTCCATCGGCGCGGCGTTTGGCTTCAGCGCGACTGAAGCGGATCCAGCCGCCGACTTCGTTGCGAGCCACCGGGTCGGACATGTCGAAGAACATGGTGTCGGCATTGAGACGCACGGTCCACGCCACCTCCTTCGGGTCGGTGGAAAACTCGAACTTGTGTCCGAATTGTTCGGCCACTGCGGCCAGCTCGTCTAGCACCGCCCGTGATACCGGTACGTCATCGTACGGCAGCCGCGACGTGCGACGGTCCAGAATCAACTGCCGGGGCAGCGGCTCTTCCTTCTGGCGAGGAATCAGAGTGAGACGAGCGAACGGCGTGAGGCTCGACTTGGTGGCGTCGAGCTCACGTGTGAGAAACTCGGCATGCACTGACAGTCCACGCGGAGCTGCAGCGATATCGAGCATCTCGATGAGAATACCGAATCCTGCCGTGCAGAAGCGACCGGTGGGGTCGGTATCCGGGAGCAGTCGAGTCGGGTCGTAAAGCAGGGTACAGGAGCCATCCGGCTCGAGCTTTAAGCGCCAGGACTGGATGTTGTGCGGCGAAGGCGCCCAGCGTCCATAGTCCAGAATCTCCGTCCAAAGTGCTTCGTTCATTGAGAGCAAACTCCTCAGAGTTGATGGTTGTTGCCACACTCGAGTGCAGACAACCGATCCGGTATTCGTTCACAGGGTGAGCGAAACCGCGTGTTACAGGTAAATCCGCGTGCGGGCGCCGAGCCTCATAAGGTCGATGATTCTTGTGTTGAGCAAGAGAACTGTTTGGCTTTAAACGTTGAACCTCAACGCGGATAAAAAATATGGGACAACTGGACTCTACCGATCCCGCTTGGCAAGATTCAAAAGCAGCGACCAGTCGCGAATTCACCGGATTACTGCCGAGGCAGGAGATTTACGCGTTTCTTAGAAATCTTGTATGTTGAAACTTGAAGTGCTTATATTTAGCCGTTCTTCAATACCACCTAACCTAGCTTGCGCGATGAATTTACTGGTTGATGTAGTAATAGCGCCAGCCAAAAGTGATGCCGGGTAGGACAGCATCACTGGCGAATTTACGCCCACTGTTCTGGTCTTGGAGACGACCAAAACAGAGTTTGTCCGCTTCAGAAACACGACGTCCAGGGGCGAACCTCAGCCGAGTTTATCGATTTGATTACTGCTGTCCAAGCTGAAGACCGATTGGGCAGATAACCACGAACAGGTCTGCCGGTCGAGTTCTGGAACAGGAACCTTTCGTTCTCAGTCAGCGTACTTGACCGCGATCACCTCGACGTCGAAGGTGAGGGTCGCGTTAGGCGGAACCAGAGAGCCCGAGCCCTTCGCGCCGAACCCCAGTGTCGGTGGCACGATGATTCGCACGCGGGCGCCGGCTTTCAAACCGCTGAGCGCCTCCATCCAGACCGCCCCGTTCGATTTGCCGCCAGCCATCAGCTCCACGGGCTTGCCTCCATCGGTGGTGTCAAAGCGATTGGCCCGCCGAACTTCACCGTGATATGCCGAGTAGCTCGCCACGATCACTCGACCACGGCGAATCTCACGCCCGGAGCCGTTCTTTGAGACGAGAACCTGCACTCCGTTCGGCAGTGTTTTCTGGGATTCCCCGAGTGACGTTCGATTCGATTTGCCCGAGTGGCGATCGATGAAATGGCTAACGGCCAAGAACAGCACCACGAAAACGCCGACGGCGCCGACGATCAGTGCCGTCGCGATTTTCGCTCCCGAAGAGAGATTGAGTGGCGCAGTGACGAATACGGTCAAAAGCACCAGGATGACGCCAATCGCGAGAATACGGAGTTTGTGAATGAGCTTCATAAAGTTGAGTGTGTGATACCGCGGTTTAGTTTGCCCTACCGATCGAAACCCAGTGTTTTACGGCATCCTGCGATCCTGGGCAAGAGGCTGTTTTTGCAGTGAGCTTCGTATGCGGTCCATTCGGAAAGAATCATTGCTGCCGACTCAAGATGGAGAAGCGCGTTGTACGTGTTCCCCTGTGCTTGTTCGGCGTACGATAACCAATCGAGACATACGCCCGTCAGAAAGTGATCGGACGACAGCTTTGTCAGGCAGAGCTGAAGAGCGCGTGAGGACGTCTCTTTCAGGTCTTCGTATTTGTGTGTGTTGAGTTGACGCTGGCAGATCACGATCAGGCGGTTTACTTCGCGGCTGGCTGCTGTCCATCCTGGACGCTGGTTAGGAGACAACGACTCAGCGTTCCAGTCGTCGGCATCCGGTCGAACGACCTTCGTTTCGCCTCCGCCCTTTTTAAAGTCCTCTTGGTTGTGATCTTCGGAAGGTCGGTCGCCGAAGCCGCTGCGCAGCGTCCAGTTTTTTCGACCACTCGGTTTCTTCGCTTGAGCTGCGAGCTTTGCCTTGCCGTCGCGCTCCTGCTTATAGCCGAAGTAAAGTAAACAGCCGATCAGGACGACGAACACCAGGACGGTGATGATCGCACCTTCTGCTGGACCCAGTGAGTTGGTCAAGAGATTCATAGTGCTTGATTGCGGCGTCGGTGACAGTGCCATCAAATGTGGTGCCGCGTTGGTGGTTTGAGCTTATGTTTGCAAAGTCTGTTTGGTTGTTCGAATAAAAGTTTTGCTGAAAATGAATACCTCGACCATAGGTCTGATTTGAATCGAAGGCAAACTGTTTTGTGACTAAAAGAGAATAAACCAGGATTATTTATGGAAATCGCTTTCGCGCGAGGGCTGAAAAGCACAGGTAGCCAGGATGGCGCAACTGACGCTAACTGCAGAGCTTCTGAAAGCTACTGACTCGGAAAGCTGACTGTGCGCAATGACCGAGTCTTTCTTGATCGGACGCGAGTATCTTGTTGCTTGGAAAAGATTGAGCGAGTCCGGAGGAATCAGCTAAATCACGTCGTGGTTAGACTTGCCGGGTTCCGAATGAGCAAATCCGGAGGAAAACGGAGTCAGGTAAATCACGTACGTGGTTAAATTGCCGGGTTCCGAATGAGCAAATCCGGAGGAATAAAACGGCGTCAGCTAAATCACGTCGTGGTTAAACTTGCCGGGTTCCGAATGAGCGAATCCGCAGGAATAAAACGGAGTCAGGAAATCACGTACATGGTTAAATTGCCGGGTTCCGAATGAGCAAATCATCTATCCCTTGTTCCGAAAACGGACCGGTATACTTGGTGCTGTTGAAGTCGGAACGGTTTGGGACTTTATATATAAACGATGGTTAATCTGGTTGAATTGCGCAGAGAATTGCACGCTTGTCCGGAACTCGCGTTCCACGAGGTGGAGACTGCGAAGCGGCTTGAACAGCTGCTTTCGCATGCTGGATATGACGTCAGAACTGGAGTCGCTGAAACTGGCCTTGTCGCCGATCTTGGCTCGGGTCCTCGGATAGCGATTCGAGCGGATATGGATGCGCTGCCGTTGACCGAGTTCAATCAAGTGTCATATAAGTCGAAACTACCGGGAGCGATGCACGCTTGCGGTCACGATGCTCACATGGCTTGCGTGGTTGGTGCAGCGATCGCCCTCTCTGAGGGTGGCATAAACAGCGGCGTTCGAATCATTATGCAACCGGCTGAAGAACTTTCGCAAGACGGCGAACGCGGATCGCAGAAGATGGTAGAACAAGGCGCCATGCAGGATGTGAGTGCGATTCTTGGTTTGCACGTGGACGCCACTATGGCGAGCGGCCGAGTTGGCATCATCGTGCAGCCTGCACAAAATTTGACCTTCTCCTTTGAAATATCCAACCACTCTGATTGTTCGCTCGATTATGTACAGACTGGTAGCCGGCTGGTGGAGCGCATTTACGCAGTTGCTGATGAAATTCAATCTTTGCGTGGACACCTCGACATATCGGAACTGCATTGCACGAATTCTCAGCCAGGAAGCGGTATCGTCATGCGTGGTTATGTTTCATATCCAGCGGCGGACGTAGCTCAAACTATCATGGAATTGTTGAATGGTGCGGCTGCCAGTGTGTTCGGAGAAAACTTGTTCAGCATCTCAAAAGATATGGATGAGGCCGCTCTCGCCCGTCAAGAAGCAATTGTAGAGACCATGTTCGAGTCCGCCTGCGCGATTCTTGGTGAAGAAAATGTTGCTCGAGTGACTAGAAAAACCTGGGTAGGTAACTTCGCTGATTTTACGAAAGTCGCTCCTGGTGCCTTTCTTCTCCTTGGTGCCGGTCTGCGAAGCGACCGTCGCATTCAACACACGCCAACCTTCGACATCGACGAAAGCGCTCTATCCATCGGTTCCTCCGTGCTTTCAGAAACCGCCCGTCGTTTGATTAAGATGCAAGCAACAGTTTGAACTCGACTCTTTGAACACGAAGACGCGCTATCTAGCGGTTTCGTGCTTGCAGAAACCGCCCGTCGTTTGATTAAGATGCAAGCAATAGTCTGAACTCGACACACGAAGGCGCGCTATCTATGGGTTTCGTGCTCGCGGAAACTGCCCGTCGTTTGATCAAAGTCCAAGCAATAGTTTGGACTGGCGTCTCCGAACTATGTAGCGAAACAGTCTGTAGGCGCGCATTACCACCACTACGTCGAGGGAAACCATGTTCGATGGAATAGAAAATGCATGGTCGTCGCCCAGAATAAAGGTGGTTGACGAAACATACAAAACCGCATGGCTTGTGATTCTTACTATGTTCTGACAAGGTTGTTTTCAAGGTGCAGAAATGTATACAAAAAGACGGTCGTTTTTGTGTACTTTTCTGCGCATTTCTCGATGAACAAGTGATTTTGTGCAGTTTTCTGCATCTTGGAAACCGTGTAAGTATTCGGCCAACACAGGTGTCGCCCAGTGCGTTTTCAGCGCTGGACAACTAAACCGGTATACATGTACATGAACCGAAACCCCTATGCCCAGGGTGTTTCACAACCTTTGCTGACCGAATACTTACGAAACCTTGCCTGGCTACGTAATGGAGTAGTAGGTTTGGGCTCAGAAAGGAAAACCTCAAGAGCCCGGGGGCTCAAGAGGTCTCCTTCTATCTGAAAACTGGTTCTGCCCAAGCAGGAGAACCAGTGGGTGGTGTCACTGACCTGGCACCGTAATTGGTGCTTGCCGCCAGGTCAGTGGTCGGGAATGAGTCGAGAGAGTGTTCTCCTTAGTCGTTGTTGAGGTAGGGCTACGACAGGTCGTCGAGCTCGAGGTCCAGGAGGTCGTCCCCGCTGCGCACGCGCCGCATCAGTTCACGCGACTGGCGTCGCGCCTTGCGGGCGTCGTGGGGCTGGCGGCCGGCTTCGAAGAAGCCGTCATCGCGCTCGTCGCGGCGGGCGGAGTGCCCGTCCGTGCGATTGTGGATGCGCTTGATTTTGCCGTTGCTCGCGGGGATCTCCACGAAAGTCCTCATCACATGAACTCCAGATTTATTGGTTGTTTGAAACGAAACCACTGCAGCAGTGGTTCACGCAGTCGACTCACGGAGAGTCCCGTAACGGCACTTGCGTGCCGCTACGGGGTCCGTTTCTTATCCACCACTGCCCGACCCGGGCAGTTCAGCTACGGAACACCTGGCACCATCCATCTTCAGACCAGCGGCGATGGTTCGAGCGCTGGTTGCCTCGGTGTTCATGAACCCATCGGACTTCAGGGCTGGTTGTGCGCTAAGTACTTGGCTGCCTTCTTCAGAATGTCGCCCGCCTCCCGGAGACGAGCGCTGTCTTCCGTGGGCAGCGTATGCTCGTCCAGCAGATTCACTTCGGTAGCAGGTGCTTCCTGATCGCCTTCGATCTGGAACAAGATGCCGAGGAAGGTGGTGGCGTATGCCCCCTTCGGCAGACTGAACCGCATGTTGACGGCTCCGTCCTCGCAGTCATAGCTCAGTCCCCCCACGGGCACGAAGAGAGGGCGTCGCGGACCGCGGTCGTGTTTGTGGCGCGGTGACAGGAACAGCTCGCGAACGAGCGGGTCCACACTGGCCGGGATGGCTTCCGGCGCGAAGCGACGGTAGAACCGAAGCGCGCGCTGTTCGTCCATGTAGAGCGGGATCCGAGCTTCCGGGTCGTCCTGGCTGTCCAGGGTGATTTCGCCCGTCAGAACCGACGCCAGCACCTGGTTGAACCAGAAGCCCTGATACGCGCCGGTCCACAAGGAGAAGTCCTCGTCGAGGGCGCGCAGCGTCTTTCCATAGTCGAGCGTCTTGAGGAGCTGGCAGACGATACGGTGTTCGATCGTCATGTTCAGCTTCTTGTACGCCTGTTTGTCGTGCGAACCCTGTTCCAGGATTTCCCGCATGCCCTGCAGATGCAGGATCTGCTGAGCGACGGTGTTGCCGGCGGTGGCAGCCTTGACTTCGGCCGCTTCCCATTCGGCGAGCAGTTTGCCGCGCACTTCGGCAGCCCACGGGCTCTCGTTCGACGACGTCTCGGTCAGGAACCGCTTGATGGCGACCTCCGGTCCGTGCACGATGAAATCGTGTCCGACGCCGAAGAGGTTCTGACGTTTGCCGAGACGCTGACGTCCGAAAGCGTTCGGGACGATCAGCCGACCGCTGCGTGTGAGGTGTGCGATGCGCGGACCGACGTAGCCCTCCAGTTCAGCCGCCTTCATGCCGGGCACCATCACCTTGATGGTGAAGTTGTTGCCGACGAGATGGCCCTTGCTGAGGTGTTTGTGTGTGCGGGTGGGATCCTTGAGAAAAATACCGACTTCGTCGAGCTGGGATTCGTCCGGCATGCAAGCGCGAACGACGTCGTCCCAGCGAGCGCCTTCGAAAACGATGCGCTGAGCAGTGAGCGCCCAGCGGTCCTTGAGACCCGCGTAGGTGACACGCACCTTCGGGCCGTTCGGACCGCTGACGAGCGCGATCGCCTTGTCGACGGCGGACGGCGTCGTGTGACACCGTTTCACCAACGTCACTGCGATCTTGTCTCCGACCTCGGTGCCGCCCCCGAAGAGGTGTCCCGAAGCCAGGTCGCTCGTCGTTCCGGCTGTGCACCGGAAATCGACGGTTGACTGCTCTTCGACCTTAAAGAACCTGGGCTGCGTCTTAAGTCTCGCGGCCTTCCGAGACCACGTTCCGAGGAACTCCATGACAGAGTCCGGCAGGAACATATGGCCCATCGATTTGGCTAGGTCCATGTTCATGGTTATTCTCCAACAGTTGAGCCAGTGACAAATTTTGACCGTCACAAGCAGGCATGATGTGAGGAAACGAGATCCGAAGTACCAGCTGCGAGGCTGAGGGGTTCGAATCACGAGGTGAGCAGATGCGGTTGGCACCGCGGACTAGCCCTGCTCCTCTGCGTCGAGGATGGCCAGAATATCGGTGAGCGAGCGGAGGTGATGCGTACCACCGGGCAGGGTGCCTTTCGCGAAGTCGCCGGGACGGTCGATCAACGCTGCATCCATACCGAACTTCTGAGCCCCGATAACATCGGCCTCGAGGTTGTCGCCTATCATCAGGCATTCATGAGGTGCGGCGCCGACGGCTCGGCACGCTGCCTCATAGATTTGGGGTTCTGGCTTGCGGTGCTGCACTTGGAACGAGTAGATGCGATTCTTCTTTTCGAAGAACTGCCCCAGCCCGTTGATGTCGAAGATTCGCTCCGCCGGAAACGGCCAGAGATTGCTGATCACGCCGATTTCGTATCCGCGTTCCTGCAGTCCGATGAGCGTCGCATTGACGTCTTCGAACCGAGCTACGCAGCCGGATTCTCCTTGGAGGATGGCCTCGAACTCCTTGAACGCATTGGAACCAGGCGCTGAACGTTTGAAGCGGCGTGCCGCCTCGTGAACGAACTCATCCTTGTCCAAAATGGGAGTCGTAAGGCACCACCGGAGGAAATCATCATCCGGTTCAAAAACTTCAGGCTTACCGTCGCCTGGGACGAACAGATTGTGGCCGATGGCTCTCTGTAAATTCCAGACCGGTTCGCGACAATGCGAGGTGACCAGAGTTTTCCAGAGATCCAGGAACACAGCCTTCTTCTTTGAGTTTTTCATGTCAAATGCTCCTATGGTTATCAACACCGACCGGTTGGTCGGCGATGAGCCAGCAGTAAGGAGCCGTCTTCTCAAGTTGGTACACCTACCCGGGCGCGAGTGGCGTCCGGGTAGTTACGCTGACCTGTTGACGGTTGGACCTTTACTTTGTAGGGCGCCGTGTCACCGGCGACCCGCTGGGTTGTGGTTAAGGAATCCAGTGGATGCCCGCCGTGATACGTCCACGCGCGGACCCACGAGTCATGTTGATGAACCGCATGGACGAGTCGACGTCGAACCCTTGCAGACTGAAACCCAGTCGTGCCAGGGATATCAGCGCCGTGCTCTCGGGTTCGGAGAGTCTGTCGAGAATCGGGGCGAGCCGCACATCCGTCGAGCAGTCGCCCCCATGAACGGCACCGACGGTGTTGTTCTTGTAGGAGAGGGAGACTGTGTGGAAGTTGTACGGCCCGTGCGAGAGTGCGATGTGGAACCGGTCGGCTTCGTCGATGAGAACGTCGGCGTTGCCGCAGGCGACCGCACCAGCTGCTCGTCGCATGTCGGCTTCGGTCATCGGCTCGGAGAATCCGAGTCCTTTGACGCCGGCGGAGTCGAGAGTGTAGGTCGGAGCCACAGCGTTGCACAGACCGACCTTGGTCGAGATGAGAGCCATCACGACATCGAGGACGGGCTTGGGCAGCGATTGGACGACGGGGAAAAGCTTGTAGTGGTCGGCTTTACGGATGCCAGACGTGACATGCTCGCAAGCGTAACAGTACACGCGGTCGTCGACCGTAGGGACGGCCATATACGGCTCTTGGGGGACGCCCAGGAGAGAACATGCCGGGCAGGTGGTGAACCCGGGCTTGATACTCAGTTTTGCCATGTAGCTTATTACCTTCGCGGGTTATCGATGTTCGGTCCGGTGGACCGGGGAACCTCGAGGTGACGATATGGTCGCGAGACTGGCTGAGGCTGTTCGACGGTGCGCCGACGGCCTCGGAATGGGTGACACCAGTCTGCACTTCTCCACGCCATCGCTTGCTCCTTGCAAACATCAACAGAACTCAGCGCAGCCCGAACCGATTCAACGAGTCAGAGACTCGCAGGATTGTTGGATAGCTGTAACTGAAAACGTTTGAGGTGCTTGCTTGGAGGATTTTTCCGGGTTTGGAAAAGCGATAGAATGTCCCATCACCTTAGGAAAAGCGGCACTTGTCAAGCAAGGAATGTTTAGTGCCCGCGTCATATACCGCTACCGTCCTGGGGCGTCACCTGGAGATAGCCGCCAGTGCGGCGTCTCTGGGACATGAGTAGGGTTTAAAAACGTCGATATTACGTTCAATTTTGGCTAATAACGATCTTAAAATCTGCATTTTGCTATCTGATATCGCTTAGCGCAGTTATGCTAACGAATGAATTTCCTCTCAGAAACCTGCGCTAATGATGCCATGCTCAGTCTTGTGATAGTTGTAAAGAGGTTGTTCGCGGAAGCTTCGCAAGCGGACCGAATTTTCAGAAATCAAGCTAACTTCACATTCTCCGGGAGCAAAGCGTTCTGTAGACGACTCTTGAAAAGCAATCGCTGTCTGATTAGCCATTGCAATTACTTGGTCTGGAAATATAGCCTCAATATACATTCGGCATTCCATTTCAGATCAAGGCAAAAACACAGCATTCAGTAACAGCACCAGGCATCAAAAGCCTCGTACGGATCGCAAACGCATCCTGCGGATACACACTGACTTGTTTTCGACCTTGGTTTTGACTTGGTTGCTTGATGGAAACCGTAGAGTTCGTCTCGCTCGCAAGGGTGATACGACTCGAATCTTTTGTTTTTGAACCGGCACCGGCTGTTCCTCAGACGTGTGTCCAAACCCAGATTGGAGTTTTACCACTATGCGCAAGAATCCCAAAACCCCCGTTCGTTCCATGCTGTCCGGCGTCGCTGCTGTTCAGCCCCCCATGTCCTTCTACGCCAAAGCTGTCTCGCGCCTCGCCGGTGTCGAAGCCAGCTACAGCAAGGAGGGTCGCGTCCGCAGCCTGATGACCGGCTCGGCTACCGGCCTCGGCACTCTGCCTTTCGGCGGCGATCCTCTGGTTCACGCCAAGCAGTTCCTCGCCACGCCCACCATCAGCAACACCCTCGGTCTCCGCAACGTCAATCTGATCGACGGTCGCACCGACCGCTTCGACTTCGCCGGCAAGCAGCTCCACCGCGTGGAGATGCAGCAGGTGATCAAGATCGGTGATACCGAAGTTCCGGTTCGCGGCGGCTTCGTGCACGTCTCGATGGACTCCGCCGGCAAGGTGATCAACGTCACCAACACCGTCAAGTTCGGTCGCCGTCCCGCTGTCATGCCGAAGGGTCTGATTTCGGGCGACGAGGCCATCACTGTCTGCAAGACCAAGCTCGGCATCGATGCCGCCACGGCTACCAGTCGTCTGGTGCTGTCCGAGCACGAAGGCAAGTTCAGCTTCGTCCATGAGGTCAAGCTGGTCAACCAGACCCCGCGTCATGCGGTGCTCTACCTGGTTCTCGCCAAGACCGGCGAAATCGTGTTCGAGCAGAGCCTGATCCGGACCAGCGTGGCATCGCAGGCGCAGAACGTGCTGAACCGCATCCCGGTGAAGACGTTTCTCGCCATCCCGGACCCCAAGAAGCCGATCCCGCAGCAGGTCGTCGACCATTACATCGAGTCCTTGAAGGACCCGAAGGTGTTGGAGGACCATCGCTTCATCTTGCTTGTCCGTGAGGGCGGCAAGTGGGGCGGCGTGAAGGCCAAGGAAGACGGTACCTTCAACTTCGATGCCGAAAAGGAGAGCTCCAAGTTCTCCGCCGTCGTCACCTACGTGGCGCTGCGGGCTCAGTACGAACTGCTCGAATCGCTCGGCATGAAGAAGCAGACCCGTCCGATCAAGGTGTTCATCGATGACCCGGACGTCCAGGACAACGCCTACTTCGATGGCGAGAACTACGAGATCCACATGGGTGTGGGCTCGGGGACTCGTCGTGGCGGTCTGGCGGTGAACATCTCCTGGGACCTCGGCGTCGAGTGGCATGAAAATGGCCACCACGTCGTGTTCCTTCAGTGCCCGGGTCAGGACCTGCCCGGCTCTGAAGGCGGTGCGATGCATGAGTCCACGGGCGACGTCCTCGGGCAGCTCGTCATGCAGTATCTCTGGGGTGCTCTGTATGGCAAGCAGCTCGGCAACGAGCTGACTGTCGCGATGATCAAGGCTGACCGCCGCATCATCGGCGCCTATGCGTTGCCGCCCAATGGCATCCGCATTCAGCGCAATACCAAGAAGACCCCGAAGGATCGCACGGGAGAAGTCCACGATGATGGTCTGATCAGCGGCGGCGCCCATGCCGACCTGCTGGAAGCCGTGATCGACAACGTCGTCACCGGTGGCAAGACCATCGTGGACGGCGTCAAGGACTTCGCGCAGCTCTACCTGGCGGCTCTGGCACTCGTGCCGGCGCACACGGTCCGCTTCACCGACATGCTGCGTGCCATGCAGACTGCCGATACCACGCTGTTCGGCGGCAAGTACAGCAAGCTGATCGTGAAGGCGCACGCTGACCACGGCATCGTGGCCAGCAAGGTCGCCGACGACACCAGCGAGAAGACCATCGACATCGAGGTCGATGAGCCGGTCGTCGAGAAGAAGGCTCCCTCGTCCAAGGGGCGCGGTCGCAATCGTCGCAAGACGGCCTGAGTAGAGGAACCCAACTTGCCGTGACACCAGTGATGGTGCCATGGTAAGTCCTCAGGAGAACGCGAGCGTAGTTGTTGGTAAGGGTCGCAAGACTCTTGCCGGCAGCTGCGTTTCGCGTTTTTCTTTGAATTGCTACTATGATATGTGTTAGTAGTAAGGCGGTTTTTCGTTTTTCGTTTTTTCGTTTGTTCGGACTGAAAATGTCTGTCCAACAATGCTTACAAGCGGGTATATGGACTTGGGTAGTTTCAGTTTTGTCCATGCACAAGCGCTAGTTGAGGGCCGTGTGGACGGTATCGATGATATCAAGAGTATTGGGAGAGAGCGGCCATTGCCAATGGCGCAGATGCCCATGGCGCAATTCGCTCAGCTGGCTTTCTCGAGACCGGAAAACCCCGCTGCAGCCCGCCCGGCTGAGTCAAGAAAGTCCTATCTGGACTATGCCGCGCACGAGGCTACGAGTGCCTTTGGGCGTTTAGTGTTGAAGGAGTCTCCGGAAGAATCCAAAAATCATTCGGATGCCGAGAAGTACGAAAAGATGTTTTTAACGTCTGTTCCGCTGTTTCTTTCGCGCCGAGGAGCGGTTTCGCTCACGGCAGGTATGTTCGCGTTAAATGAAGCCAGTCCAGACGAGTCGCTACGTACGCAGGCCACCGACATGACTCTGGGTGGGTTGAAGGGCGCATCTCTCAAGCTGACACTGGCTGGAATGTCCACATTGAAGGGATCGCCCGCTATGAAGGGAGTCTCGCTTGGACTTGCTGATCGTAGTGTGCAAGCCACTCTCACCCGGCAGAACTGGATAGACCCACGGACTGGCGAATTCTCCGGTCGATTGGGTGCCTTTAATACTGTGCAGCAAGCGGGAAATCTTCGTGCCCTGGCTACTGATGCGGTTTTATTCGGTGCCACCGAGTTCGTTGTCGGTAAATTGAACTATATGTCCAAGGGAGCATTCTATCGAAATCCGATACTGCCCCTGATCGCATCAGGCGGCATTTTTGGAATCAGCACGGGCGCAGCCGAAGAAGTCACGCGACAGCAGAAGGCTGGGGAAGACTTCAGTCTGTCTAAGGTTATGTATCGCGCCGGCATGTCCGGAAGTGTTACCGCGCTTGCCTCATCTGTCGGCGGGATCGATCGAGCGCGATCGTTGCGCATTGACTACAGCAAGGCTGAGACGCGGGGCTTCTTTCAAGAAAATAGCCGACCTGTGCCGGAACGCGTCGCTCAATTCAACCGTTTGGATGCTGGTCAAATCGAACTAAAATCATCGCCGATGACAATCGTTAAGCAGCTCAATGACGTTGCTTATCTTGCTGAAGTGGCGGTGCCAAATGCGGCGCCCAAGCCGGTAGTTTTCAGACTGACCGAGACGCCGGAAATGCGAGCCCGTTATGCTAATGAATTACTCGAGTATCGACTTCATCGGGCTCTTAAACCGGGTACCAGCTCAAGAACGGTGGTTGATGCAGAGGCTGTGATCAACAATCAGAGGAGACCGGGTTATCTTCAGGAGATTAAAGGTGGGTCTTTAGAGGATGCCTTGCGCTCGATGGCATCCGCGCGTGAAGGTTTGGTTACGGATCGCGCTACAGCGCGTTCATTGAGTGGCGACAAGCTTTTGTACAATCAGTACGAAAAACTTTGGGTTGAACGAATGTTGATGCAGGAATGGGACAACCATGCGCATAACATGCTAAAAGACGGCAAACAACTTAGCAACATCGATTTCGCCGACGCTTTGCCAGCTGCGAAATATCGAACCGATCTGGTGCCAACCTGGGGTAAAACTGTCAGCCAGGTTTCCTTGCTTAACGACCGCTTAATCGGACAATTCTCTGGTAAGCCTCTATCTGTGGAGACGCATTCTATGCTTAAAGATTTCGTCACCGATTTCAATACTCCGGCTGGCATGACGGCTCTAGGTGCGGCTGGTCATAGTCGTGCTCAGGTTACCGGTCTTATGGGAAGAGCGCAATGGTTCGTCGAAAGCGGCAAGATGCCGACGCGAGATGTCCCTAATCTGGCTGTTCAAGCTTCTTTGAGAACGTTGTACTTGTTGCGCAAAGGACAATCACAGCGCTTTGAGAAGGAACCTTTAGCCAATCCTGCGCAATAGTCTGCTCAATTTTTAGTGATACCATTGGTGGTGCATGGTTGTGGCGGTGAGCTGCGCGTTTTTCATGCCTCAGTCAGCGAAGCTGCTAAACTTTTCTGTGAGTTTATTTCGAGCCTTTGCTTGTGGCGAACTCTGAAGCGCAGTGACTGAGGTTTTTAAGTGCAAGAGATTGAACTGTTCGCGTTCGATATGGGTCACGTCCTGATTGATTTTGAGTGGTCGTCAGTTTGCGAAGGCTTCTGTCGTCGCGCCGGTTTGGACTCCGATAGTTTCGCTCCTATTTTGAGACATCTGGGTTCTCTCGGGTATGAGACCGGTAGGATCGGAACTGTCGATTTTCTGAAAGAATTGAACAGAGTTTTGCGCACCGACATCGAAGAAATGGAATTCACGACTCTCTGGAATGCTACTTTTAGAGAGAATAAAGAGATGTCAGAGCTGCTCCAGGAGTTGAAAAAATCTTATTCGCTCTATCTGATATCCAACACAAACGAAAACCATTACGGCTATATTCAGCGCGAGTTTGATGTAGCACGGCACTTCAGCGAACTGATACTGTCTTATGAGGTCGGTTCGGCGAAGCCCGAATTGGCGATTTACAAAGAAGTCCTGTCGCGAAGTGGTATCGCCCCTGGTCGCTGTGTTTTTGTCGATGACTTGGAGCACAATGTGCGTGCCGCTCAAGAATTGGGGTTGCAAGCCCTGCTTTTCACTACGCCGGAGGCGTTGAAGAACGACCTGCGTTTGCTTGGTATCAGTAGATTTCCGTAATCTTCAAGTCGATTTGCGAGTCTTATGCATTTCTGGAACTTGAAAGGTTCGAAATTAATAAACGCTTGTTACACTCTGAGGTCTATGTAGTAACAGAATCGGCATGTCGCGTGAACTTCGCTAGACGATTGGTTTCATGATCCGGTTGGGACTTTCTTCAGCTTGCCTACATAATCTTGCGGCGCTTTGCTTCTGCTTGCTCGGAAGTCAATATTAGTACCCCGTTAATACACCCTTTTAAGGCGTGCACGAGCACTTGTCAACGCGGTTGCAGAGCCGTTGCATATAGAGAATATAGAGCGTCATGAGTTTAATAAGCTAATTCTCTATTGGGCTCCATTGAGGTGATTTATCGCGATTGGTTATCTTCGCTTGTCTTCATAACCATCTCTTTTTAAAAGGAACTCGCCGCCGCTTTAAGTCTCAGCCCGTTTCTCTCTAGCTCTCATTCCTCGAACCATGTGGTGGAACGAGGAGATTCGTACTGGTCGGCTATCAACTAGCTCACAAACGCACCGAATGGAGTATTTATGAACCCCTGTCTCAAAGCCCGAATTCAGACCGCCGCCGCACGCACGCTTGCCGTCGTCGCGACTGGCGTCGTTTCCTGGTATGTGGCCCAACCGATCGCTCAACGCTTCGAACAGACTTTGAGTGACCCGATGCAAATTGGAATCGGATTTGTCGCCGCTCTTGTCGCACTTTTCGTCTCGAAACGCGCTCTCGATTTCACTCAGGACTGCATGACTGTTCCTGACTCTACTCTCGCCAGAACCGCCGTCGGACCTTGTCGCAAGAAGGCGTGCAGTTTGCGCTCCTCCGACAACGTTCCCGGCGCCGCAGACAAGACCTGCACCAGCAATGATCGTTCGGCGAAACCGGAACCTGGTAAGCACGGTTGCGAAGCTCGCGCAACCACCCAGTCTGGACTGAATGCCACCGTCGCCGATCACGCTTCCATGAAGGTTTCGGTATCCACCGATCCTCAGGGCGCCACCATCGTCACGGTTGATATCATCGGCGTCTCCGCTTCCAGGTTCAAGGACAAGCAGTCCGGACTTCGCAAGAAGATCGAGAACGTCGGTGGCATCAAGTGGGAGAATCCTCGCAATCTCGGTGAGAGCAATCGACAGATGGTCGGTCGCATCACCGACAATACACGTCGCGAGGCCGTGATTGCGCGTCTGCAGGGACTCGCTTCCAGCATCTGATTCTAGTTCGTAATTCCGCGTGGCGGATTCGAACCGGATCGCCCTAACGTAGCTGAACCGAGCGGCTACGCAGGATTGGAGCAAGCGCATGGTGACTCTCAGTCTTGTAAAACAAGGCAGAGAGCGCCATGACGCTTGTTCTTCTTTCTCTTTGGGTTTTATACTAGTTTATATAATATATTTTTCTGTGGTACCACTGACGGTGCTGGCTGAAATCTGGATTGCGATGGATCAGGTCTAGAAATGCAGGATTTTGCCGGTGTCGGTAGAACATCACTCTTGGTAGCAGCGGTCGAGGGGCTTCGGTGTGCTAACTCCGCCAGTCCGGGAGATCTGCAAGGTTGGCTTGTGTCGGTGACAGACCTTGTTTGTCTGATGGTAGCGGAACGCTTAATTCTGCCTTCGATTGAAACCTGGAGAACCCCGACCAGACTGATTTGTTAATGGTTGTAAAGTGGTTTTGCGTTACATAAGTTTCTAGGTCTTTAGCCTTGGATTTTGATAGCCAAGACTTACTCATCGTTTTTTTATTTAACTCATCAAGGACCCAGTCAGTAAACGGATACACCAGCCGCTTCTTTCTCGAATCTCATCAGCGTCTAGCTGATAAGCATTCTGCTGGTCAGTGTTCGGTTGCTTGACTGTTGGCGCCTTAATGGGGTCGATCGATCTACAAAAACGTGAGTATCTGCGACTGACAGTTGTCGTATCGCGACTGGAGAAGGCTTCTTCGGTCTTGTCTTAGCATTTTTTTGGAAGGAAAGCCACCATGGCACTCTCCACGAACCTCTCGAAGATTCTCAACCTCGCAGGTCAGGAAACCGCGGCTTTCGGGCTCGGTCAGATCGACCATCAGACGTTTCTGCTCGGATTCCTTCGTGATCCCACCTGCGATGCCTGCGAAATTCTCGTTCACTTCGGCATCACCACCGAATCGCTGCGTCCGATCGTCGAGAAGACTCTCAACAAACGTCGCGATGGCACCAAGCTGTCGAACACGGCTGGCGTCAAGAATGCGAACGGAGTCTGGCTGTTCACGACGGGGCTCTACGAGGCCTACGAACATGCCAATGCGCAGGCTCAGGCTCTCAATCACAAAGAGACCGATACCGCTCACATGTTGCTCTCGATGCTCCAGGACCCGTACCTGGACCGCACGCTGATCGCACTCAACGTCAGCAAGCGCACCATGATCGACCTGGTCAACTCCTATCTGACCGCCGGTGGTAGCAACGCGCCTGCAAGCCCTCTTCCGGGTCTGATGAATACGCAGAAGGAAACGGCTGGCGGCATTCCGAACGGCAAGACCGGCTTCGCGGCCAATTCGAACGATGCGAACGGCAACACCAAGCCCGTTTCGCGTACGCCGATTCTGGACGAGTTCGGTCGCGATCTGACCGCGCTCGCCCGTCATGGCAAGCTCTCGCCGCTCATTGGTCGCGTCAAGGAAGTCGGCCGCTGTGTGCGCATCCTCGGTCGCAAGACCAAGCGCAACCCGCTCTTGATCGGCGAACCCGGTGTCGGCAAGTCGACGATTGCGGAAGGCATCGCCATCTGCATCGTCCGAGGCGACGTGCCGGCTGTTCTGCGCGGCAAGCGCCTCGTCGAATTGGAACTGGCCACTCTGGTCGCCGGTACCAAGTACCGTGGCGAGTTCGAGGAGCGTCTCAAGAATGTTGTCAAAGAAGCCTCAGCCGAGGACGTGGTGCTGTTCATCGACGAACTTCACACCATGGTCGGTGCTGGTGGTTCTGCCGGCGGTCTCGACGCCAGCAACATCCTGAAGCCGGCGCTATCCCGTGGAGAAATCACCGCCATTGGTGCCACCACACTCGACGAATATCGCAAGCACTTCCAGAAGGATAAGGCGCTCGATCGCCGCTTCCAGGCAGTGCGTGTCGAAGCGGCGACCGTCGAAGAGACCATCGAGATCCTCAAGGGTCTCCGCGGCGGTCTGACGGCGCACCACAAGGTCGGCATCAGCGACATGGCAATCGTCGCTGCGGCCAAGCTGTCCGACCGCTACATCGGCGAGCGGCAGTTGCCGGACAAAGCTCTCGACTTGATTGACGAGGCGGCGTCGGCGCTGGCAATCGCCTTCCCTGCTCCGGAGGAACCCATTCTGCCTCCGGCGCCGCCGCCCACGATGCTGCAACGCATGTTGCGTGACAATCCGGTTCAGCGTCTGCTTCTCGGCGGTCCCAAGCCGGACGAGAAGTCGAAGCGCCCGGAGCTGTCTGCCCAGAACGTGGCGGAACTGCTCAGTGAGATGACGGGCATTCCGGTCGGCGACATGGAGCGTGACGAACGCGACTTGTTGCTTAATCTGGAAGGCACCATCGGTAAGCGCGTCATCGGTCAGAAAACTGCCATCAAGGCAGTCGCCGAAGCGATGCGTCGGGCTCGTGCTGGTCTGCGCGATCCCAATCGTCCGGCCGGTTCGTTCCTCTTCCTCGGTCCGACGGGCGTGGGTAAGACGGAGGTCGCTAAGACTCTCCAGATGATCCGCACCGGAAACATCAAGGATCTGGTGCGCATCGACATGTCCGAGTACATGGAGAAGCACTCGGTGTCCCGTCTGATCGGCTCTCCTCCGG
>CAZRMH010000098.1:0-21815 GCA_964600935.1 uncultured Candidatus Obscuribacterales bacterium | reverse complement strand
GTTAGCAACCTGTGCCACTACAGTTGGTGACAATCGAGGTGCGGTTGCCTGCGGCGTCATAGTTGTAGGTGACCGTGGTGCCGTTGGCATACGTGATTTTCTTGAGCCAGCCCTGAGGCCAGTATTCGTAGGTTGCGGTGTCGCTCATTAGTTTTTCCTTTTCAGATGTTGATGCGCAGCCAGAATGTTTCTAGTTGCGCGAGTTGTTTGGATGGATACTGTGTTGCAGAAAATGGCGCGTTGGTTTACACGCGACTGAGATCCGTTTGGATCTCTTTGGACTGTTAATGCGATCACAGTCGAAAAGCAGTGTTTAGCGGATTTCGCCGAGCAGCGATCTGGTCTTTTAGAACTTGTATCGCTCTGCGATTTTCTCGAAAACCGGTATCGATAGTGTTGTCACTACAAGCAAAAGTGAGCCGAAGATTGGTCGATACCACTCGAAGCTGACCGCGAACGGTCCGCCAAGGGCAAAGATCCATACTGCTATAGCGACCGTTGCTGTGACTGCTCGAAATCGTTTCGTGCATTTTAAGACAGTTGACTCTGTAGGGCGGAAAACCACATACAGAGGGGTCAGAACAAGGCACGCCCCGAATATCGCCCAATACAGCCAGCTAGGGCTGTCTAATGCTGTTTCTTTGAGGATGCCGTCCATGAATAAGTAGGCGGCAACGAGTTCACTGGGGATGTAAGCCAGTAGTTTTTCAAAGTAGGAAGCGTCAGGAGGGGGCGGTGTCGGCGGTGGCGGCAAATCGGCGAGCGGCGTGCCGTCGCCTGATTGGGTTGGTGGTTCAGTCATGGTGATTTCCTCTGTTTTGAAATCTAAGTTGATTGGACGAAACGCTGAATTAAGTTGGCGTGAAAGTTCGGTCAGGGGCGGGGTTGGATGGACGCCACCATTCCAACTCGACTTGGCGTTGTCGAGGGCGACATTAAGGTGACCATCGAATGCGAACCTTTTGTCGGAACTGCAATCGAACGGCACTGACGGTAAAGGAACGCTATATTGCAACTGCGATCTGCGACATTTTTTCCGCTCCCCATTGCTGACGAGTTGATGGAGGAGTAGATCGATGCAGTGCTGACCACTTGGCAATGTCGCTAAGTGGCACCGCTGATGGTGCCAATTAATTGAGGCACAATTGAGATTGTCGATATTCGCTGTGGCCGTTCACGTCAATTCGCGCCAATTCGCGCAATCACCCAGATGGGCTAGGTTGATCTGCGTATTGCAGAGCTACGCTAAATTTTTATGCGTTTCGGGCAAACCGTTGTCCTGACAGCACTTCCGTCGAAAGCTGGAACCTGTCACACTACCGGGAGTCGCGTCAATATTAAATTGCCAGAATTCACCGGAATTAATCGAGATTATGGTAATTTCGAAGAGGTTGCCTTATCCCTGGAAGTTTAAATTGGACAAGAATTTAGGAAACGAAATTGGTCGAATCTTGATCGCCGACGATCACGAGATTGTTCGTGTCGGGCTGAGACTCATCATTGATGAATGGCCCGAGTTCATCTGCGTCGGTGAAGCGGCCGATGGACAGGAAGCCGTGAAGCAGGCAGGAATCTGCGAGCCGAACGTAGTAATCATGGACGTTTCCATGCCGATCATGGATGGTATCACCGCGACCGGTCTCATCTTGCAGAAGTACCCTGATACCAGCGTCATCATGCTCACTGCCGACAATGGCGCCGATACGGTTTTTGCATCGCTAGCTTCCGGAGCACAGGGTTATTGTTTAAAGAGTTTCTCCCCCGAGCGTCTGCACGCTGGTGTGACCTGTGTATACCTTGGCGACCTCTGGCTTGATAAAGAAATTGCGGCGACCATTACTGAGATCGTTCGCAATGATGGATTCAAGCCAAAGCCGTCGGTTAAGCCATCAGTCGGAATGGTCTCCGACATCGATCGCGTTGCACTGGCCGCGGCTGCAAACATGCCTTTGTCCTCGAGAGAGTTGGAAATTCTCGACCTGATCGTGAACGGATTGTCGAATAGTCAGATAGCAGATGCCATCTCAATTTCCAAAGACACAGTCAAAACTCACGTCAGTAACATTTTGCGCAAACTCTCAGCTTCTGATCGAACGCATGCAGCTGTCAAAGCCCTTCGAGAGGGATTAGTTTCATGAATATACTGCTGATAACGGATGACAACGCTATCGTTTCGCAGCTCAAACATTCGTTTAAGAAGGGTTTCTCTCGAGAACGGTTGTTCATCGCCCGCAGTGGTTCTGAAGCTATTGAGATTTTGAACAAGGGGCTGAACTCTCAGCTGGACTTGGTTCCAGGGTTGATAGTCGTCGACTTCGATTCACCTCAAGTCAATGCTCTGTATGTTTTGCAAAGACTGACATCGGACTTGAGAATTCCAGATGCGCAAATTGCTTTAGTCACATCTCCACTTGCTGAGCAGGATGTCGCTTTTATAGACTCTCTAGAACTGGATGCGATTGTTGAAAAACCTCTGAAGCCGAATGCTTTTGAGCAGCTTCTTCAATCATTGTCCGGAGTCGAGCAGGGCGCTGGCGCGACCTATCGACTGGCAGCGGATGTGTCGATCGACGCGAAAAGCTCGCGAAAGGTACTAATTTTTGAACCGTCGACGTCGGAGCGCAAGCGCCTCAACGAGGGGCTCAAGAAAAGAGCTGGTCCAATCATAACGGTGTTTGTTGGGACGACGATTGAAGCTAAGCGGAAACTTGGAAGGGACGCATACGTTGCCATGGTAGTCTCCGCGAATGGCGCCAACCAGTTCGAGATTATGGATCTGATTGCTGATTGCCGTCAGCGTTCGTGCCCAATCTTTGCGCTTGTCGAACAGGGCGATGAGGATGTCGGAAGAGCTCTCACTCTTGCCGGTGCGGAACTTTTTCTTGTTCGGGATTCCGGAAATTACTTGAACATTCTCTATCAATTGGTTGGCAATGCCGCTGATATAAAGCGTCTTGAATTGCTGAGCAAATCATCTCTGGATGCAGACAAAGAGATGTTGCGCGGCGTGATCGAAAGAGCACCGCTAATGGTGCTAAGGATCGATAAGGAATTTAATATCCAGGATTGTAATGATGCGTTTGCGGCTGCCACGAAGAAATTGCACCATGCCCTAATAGGACGACACTTGTTTGATATCCTGCCTGATTTAGAAGTGGTGCCTATGGTTTCAGTTCTCGAAGACGGTATCCCATACAGCCGTAATGGTTTTCGTATGAAAACGATTGGACAAAAGCACAGCGCCAAAACCTATTGGGATTTTAACGTGTGGTCAATTCGGAGAAGCCTGTCTTCCGGTTACGAGGCGATTTTGATCGCTGCCGATGTATCAGAGCGAGTGGAGTTGGAACAACAGCGAGAACGTTTTCTTGTCGCGCTTGCGCACGATATACGAAACCCTGTGCTTGGCGGTCAGCGTGTCCTGGACTCGGTTCTTACCGGCAAGTATGATGCGCAGAAATCTATTCAACTGCTTAAGACTTTGAGCAAAAGCAACCAGAGTCTAATCCTGATGCTGAGCAATCACATCGATCTTTATAAGTTTGAAACGGCGTCGATGTCGTTTGCATTTAGAGCAGTCGATCTCGCCAAACTCTTGAATGAGCAGGTTCAAGAAGTGGCTCACATAGCCGCTGCCAGCGATATAGTCATCATCGAGGAGTATGTCAAAAATTTACCGAAAGTTTCCGGCGACATCAATTCGCTGCGACGTCTACTCTCGAATCTCTTTCATAACGCTTTGAAGTACGCGATGCCGAAGAGCGAGATCGAGGTAAAAGCATGGTTTTACGAAGATCGAGTTAGTTTCAGAATTCGGAACAAGGGCAATCCGATTGCCACTGAGAAAATGAGCGAATTGTTTCGCAGCGTCAGCAGTGATACGCCTGTAAAGCATGGATCGGGAGTGGGATTGTATCTCTGTCGACGAATAGTCGAAGCTCACGAGGCGTCTATTGACTGCACCAGCTCGTCGGATTCTGGAACAACATTCGTAGTACGGATGAATGCCTATAATTCTAGCGACGAGTCGCAGTCGGCCTGAACATTCGCCAGATCATCCAATGGCATCAATGGTGATACCGTTATTAAAAGTGATTTGTTCGAAGTTGTAGATTGTCTTTAGACTACACGGCGGGATGTCTGTCCATTCCAATCCCTCCGCTTCTATTATGGGCTTAGCTAAGAGATTTGCTTTTACTACGGCGTTCTCATTTATGGTTTGTTCGACGCACTTCAAAATGTTTTTTTCTTTCGATATCCACAGTGTGTAAGTGCCCAGATCTCGGTATTCCCCGAAGACTCGATAACATTCGTTGCCATCGATTATTTCGTCATTTTGACGGTCGAGGTTTGATAGCGTGTCATACAGGTTGGGAGAGGTCAAATCATTTAGCAAACCGAAGGTAATAGGAAAAATTCCATGAGTTATGCCTTGGAGAGCTCCCAAAGCTTGGCTCAAACTTGGGAGTAGTGTGACCGATTTTAAGGTCTGGTCTTCACCATAGCTAAGGTTGCGAACGGAGTCACCATTTGCCTGGAGCACGCTTCTGAGATCGGAGTCTCGGATTTCAAACCGCACCATATCAGGGCGGATATACACGGTCGAAAACTCACATTGGCGTTCTTCGATTGAGTCGTCTGAAAACATTTTCGTTGTGACAGTGCCGAGGTCCTCATAGGACGTGCAATTCTGATAATTTTCTCTGAGAGCTGCCAGAATCCGAGGGTCATACATGAGGCACTACCTTTGCCGGAGTGGATGACGTCAATCTTAACTGAAAGGGGCTAAACGCGCCAGGTTGAAAGGGCAGTAGGTGAGTGGTTTCCCACTCACCTACTGCGATCATTTTAGACAGTTCCAGCTGGCGAACTTCCAGTCATCTGGAATTGTCCTTTGCTCAAACTGCTCTACTTACCTCTGATGAGACAATCAGCCAAGCACGCGGTTTTTCTGGCTGCGTCAGAATACTTGGCAGAGCAAAAAACGACGCAGTCGGCAAACCCGGTAAAATCGCCGTTATCGGGAATCGGCTGAATTGGGGTTGTGCCTCCCAGCGGGCCCGGGGACGAGTCGCCGCTGCCCGAGTTCGGACTGCTTGTGTTCGGGTTGCTACCGTAGACGATACTGTCGTTTGGACTGGTAGATCCACCGCCTCCTCCGCAGCTGCAGCTACAGGTCGTCGGCGTCTCGTGACCACCGGTGGGATTGGGCGTGGTGAAACTGGGACCATTGTTGCCGCCGAACGACGTGTCTGCTGCCAGACCATAAGGGTCAGTCAACATGAGCGGATTGTTGAGCACGTACTGATAAGTGTTCAGGCTGTCGTTATAGATCACCGGATCCGGTTGCAGGAAGCGTCCCAGTTTCGGCGAGTAATAACGGTTCTTGAAGTAATAGAGGTCGGTTTCCGAGTCGTAGCGCTGACCGGTGAAACCGAACGTGCCACCACTCAGCGTTTCACCATCGCCCCACGGCATGTACTTGTACTTGTTGACCACGGCACCGGTGGCGCCGCTCGTGGCGACGATCGAGCCTTGTTTGTCGTGGTGGAGATAGCTTGTAATCGTGTTGGCAGCGTTCACCACCAGCAGTGGCTCATCGAGACCGGTGCCGTAGACATAGCGGGCAGTCAGCGTGTTGCCGTTGTAGTCCGCGATGCGCTGGAAGCCCGCGTAAATGTAACGCGTCTTCGTGGTACCGACCTGTTTCTGGGTTTGCCGGCCGAGCGGATCGTAGAGGAATGACGCGTTTACACCCGACTTCACTGCAGTGGTCAGGCGATTCTCGGTGTCATATCCGAAGGTCCAGACGCCATCGCCGGTGAGGCAACCGTTGTTGTTGTAAGTCTGAGTCACGCCACCGACAGTCGGATACTGGTTGAGGTCGTTAGCGGTGCCGTAGCTCACGGTGCCGCCTGCACTCGGGTGACGCACGTAGTTGGCGTCGCTCACCGCAGCCGATGTTTGCTCGTGTGCGGAGTTGTAGCCGTAGTCGAATGTCACGGAGGACCCGGTAAAAGTCTGGGTCAGCGAATCGATCAGGTCATCGAGCTGATAGACGTATCCGGTCGAAGCGCCGTTCTGATATGTGATACCAGTTCGACGCGATAGTTCATCGTAGTTGAACGCCAGAGCCACGGTGGCCGAGCCGTTCAGTTTGATCTGGGTGAGCCGGTTGAGCTTATCGAAGGTGCGGCTGACGTAATAGTTGTCCGGATAGGTCAGCTTTTTGACGTTGCCGTTTTCGTCGAGTTCGTATGAAACCTTCTTGTTGTCGGGATACTGTTCTCTGGTCAGTCGTCCGGCAGTGTCGTAGGTGTACAGGATTTGACCGGACGACGGATCACCGCTGACGACCGGCTTGCTGGCCGTCAGCAGGCGCCCAGCCAGGTCGTAGGTGTAGCTCACCACGGGCATTGCAGCCGGTGACTTTGAGGTCATCCGGTTGAGCACATCCCAAACGTAGTTTATGGTATCGCCTTTGCGAGTCACTTGTGATGTGACATTGCCGTTGGCGTCGAGCGTGTAGCTCTCGAAGGTCGAGTCTTCGAAGGTTCGCTTGTTGAACCGATCGAAGTCATCGTAGGCGAATATGGTTTGATTGTTGCGTGCGTCTTTGACGCTCAGCAGGTTGCCGTTATTGGTGTAGGTGCGCGTTTCCGCGACAGTGGAGGAGGCGTCCGTCACTGTCTGGAGCCGCTCCAATTCATCGTAGAGGTACGTCGTGACGCGCGCGAGTGCATCCTCTTTCTTCCAGAGTTTGCGCAGCGTGTTGTACGAAAACTCGGTGACGTGAGAATTCGGATCGGTCAGCACTTCGAGCAATCCATCAACTGTGTATGTCGCGATGATCGTCTGCCACACAGGTGAGCCGGAAACTAGACCGGCGTAGCGTTCGATCTTCGTGCGGTTGCCGTTGTCGTCGTAGGTGTACTTCGTGATGTTCGCGTTGAATGGCGAGGGGGGAGTCACTTGCGTCACCTGGCGGGCATTGTCATAAGACAAAATGGTCTGGTTGCCGCGCGGGTCCGTGATTCCTGTGGTATCGCCGGTAGTGTTGTAGGCCAGTGTTGTGGTCAGATTGAGACGCGAAACACCCGAGTCTTTCTTGACGGTGAGCATGGTCTCGTTGCTGGCGTGATACGTGAATGCCGTGACGATACCGGTTGGATCTGTTGACGTGAGCACCTGTCCGCGGGCGTTATAGGTCATCGTTACCGTCGGGAACACGCTGGCAATCGCCGGATACTTGATGGTGAGCAGATTGCCCGTGGTGGCATGATAAGTGTATGTAGTCGTGTTGCCGCGACCATCCACCGCGGTCTTCACTCGATTCCAGGTGGCATCGTAGGTGAATGTTTTGACAATATTCGCTGCCGGAGAGCCGGGTTTGGGAATCAGCGTTTCTGTCAGAACGTTGCTGTTCGCGTCATAAGTGAACGCCTTCTTGTTTCCCTCCGGATAAGTGACAAGAGTCAATCGCCCCAATCCGTCGTATTGACGAGTCGTAACGATGTTGCCGAAGAGTCGCTCTTTGACCAGGTTTCCAGCGGAGTCGAAATACTGAACACGAACGACGCCCTCCGGATTTTTCTCGTTGGAGCGGGAGCCGGCGAAGTAATATTCCCAGAGGTTTGCGCTGCCGTCGGTCTGCGTCTTCACTCGGCCGAGTGAGTCGTAGACGTTGGTCACAATCGCATTCAAGGGATTGGCCGGGCGGAAAATCTGAGTCATACGACCGGGTATGTCGTAGACGTACGTCGTGTTTTTCGACCGTGGATCGGTTGCGGTAACCAGATTGCTCCCCGAGTAGGCGAAGCTCACCGAGCGCGTTCCGTCTGATACGCCGGTGATACGATCGCCCGTGTAGGTGAAATTCAGTTGCCGCGTCATGCCATTGGAGACGCTGGTGAGCTTGCCGGACGTGTAGGTGAAGGTCAACGTCACGCCAGATGGATAGGCGATCTGGGTAATCTTCCCTGATGTGTTGTAACTGGTCTGGACCTTGAATTTATCCGTGTAAGTCCAGGTGCCGCCAACGTTTTTCACGAGAGTCGCCGAGGCGTGACCTGGAGCGATGTACGTGCCGTTCGGCTGTTTGACGAAGACTTGCGTGTCGCCTGGCAGACTGACGATAGCCGTGTTGTCGCGCGACTGGTCTAGCAGCCAGCGGTTGGTGATGGCCACGGTAACCCACTTGTCGAGCGGCTTGGTGAGGTCGCGATACAGATCCATCGTGACAAACATCGCCACCAAACCGGCTGCACCGGAAAGCGGGGACTGGCTGGCCATGGCAAGCAAGCCGTCCGAGTTCGTGGTGACCGAGTGATTCCAGTTGTGCGTCCAGCCCAGACCCAGTGGACCATCAGCCAGTCGGGCACCGGAATTGTAGAATCGTTCGAACGCCAGGGAGTAGGGCGAGGCGCCACTACCAACGGTGAGGTCAGTGTTTTGATAGAGGTACGTTCCGCGCTGCAGGTCAATCGGATCGAATGAGAGATTGTCGGTGCAATGAGGTGTCGTGTCACTGTTGGGATCAACGGCGCTGTCGTCAGTCTCGTCCACCATATCGCTGACCGGCAGAAAGACGCTGCCCATGCCGCCTTGCAGCTGACCGCTGAAGATGCCTACTGCGCCTTGCCAGGGACTAATTCCGTAGTATCCGTATCCGAGGAAGTCGTTTATCGTCAGCTGGCCATTCTCAGGAAGAGCGGCGCGCCAACCGGCATTGATGTACCAGTTCTCGATGTCGTCCAGGGCTTGGGTTGGGTAGTTCGTCAAGCTCGGTCTGACGGTTCCGCTCCAGTTTGCGGTCTTGCCGTCGTAGATCTTCAGACCGTCTTGGACCGCCTTATCGATGATGGTGGTGGCGCTGATACCGCCAATCCCGCAAAGCTGCTCAATTGTGCCGGCTTCGAAGGCGATGCCGTGCATGGCGAGAGCGGTGTCGTTGGTATTGACGTTGTCCCAGTTATTGTCGAGAGCGCCGCTCGACCAGACGATTCCGCCGAGGTCCATCGTCGGCGTTTCGTTCCAAGCGACCATACCAACCTGGTGCTGCAGCACTGTGGTGCATTCTGTCATGCGATTGAAGACATCGCATGCCCAGCTCTTTTGCGCATTCCATGTATGCCAGCGAACGGAGAGCGCTTCACCGAGCACTGCTTCGTCGGTAGCACTGCCGCCATCGAAGAGGCTCTGGTTGAGCTTCTTCCGGTGGAATTCCACCATGTTGCGGCCGGCGTTACCCCATGCTTGCGCGATCAGGTAATACTTTCCTTCGAAAACGGTTTGCCAGAAACTCTGGTCCCACCAGGGGTTGGCGTACGGATGCGTGATGGAGAGCAGCGCCGAGTTCCAGCTGCCCGGAGTTTGCGCGCTGCTGGTGGCGATGAGATCGCCGTTGAGCCTTAATTCCGCCTGGTGTGAGGCGTTGAAGAAAAGCGACAGACGAAGCCCGTGAATATCTTTGGAGAAGAAGCTCACGTCGATCGTGTCGTAGGTGACTTCGAGAATCGCCTTGTACGCGTCCGGGATGTCCGTCCATGTTGTCGGCGTGCTGCCGGGCCGAAGATAGGGAAGCGCGGTCAGAAACGAATACGTCAAGTCATCAACCGGCACGATTTTCTTGCCGCCGATAACCTCATCGAGAGTGGCGGTGGGCGCGCTCGTCTTCAAGTATGTAACGAGATTGTCGGCCAGCGTCGAAAGATTATTTCGGATATTCGTGCGGTTGATATCCTCGACGTAGTTGCTGTTGATCGTGGCACCGCTGGTGGCGGCACTCATGAAAGTGGTGCGGTTGTAGCTGATGGCGGTACCGAGATTGATACCGTTCGTCACCGTGTACGATTTCATCGCCGGATCGAATACGTACTGAGTCGCACCGACGGTGCACTTGACCCAGACGTGACTGACCCGCAGTTTCCAGGCGCTGCCGTCCCAAAAGGTCTCGTTCGGAACGCCAGTGCTGGAGAGCAGATTGGTCGATGCCCAGATGCTATCGGTGCCCAGCCAGGCGCCGGCTTGTGCTTCAGTCAGTTCCAGTTCGCCGAACTGAAAACTGCATGTGTGCGAACCTTCGCGCAAGAGTTCGATCATCAATTCCGATTGATCGAAGGCATTGCCGAAACCATCGACCAGGGTTCCGAGCGCACCCTTTTGACTTCCGTAGGTCGGAATGAATTCGATATTGTTGTAGACAAAAGCGAAGATGTTTCGCACATCATTGTCGAGTGCTCGCGCCAGTTCCGCGATGCTGGCGGGGCCGCTTGCTTTATTGCTCGCGAAGCCGGGCGCAGCCGCGTGAACTCCGGCATTGGTCGCTCCTTTCTTCGGGACCTTCTTATAGATATTTGAGGGCAGCTTGCGCTGTTCGATCGCTGGTCTCGCGGTTGAATGGCTCACGGCCTGCTGTTTTTGCGTGGCGACGGGACCAGGCTTGTAGGTGTCAGGGCGTTGTGGCTTGGTGGGTTTGGTGGACATAGCTGATTGCTCCAGTGTTTGAGATTGAGGCCAGCTCAAGATCGACGAAGTCGTAAGCTTCGTCCTGAACTGGTCGAACTCCAAACGCTCACTATGCGAATGGAGGGTTGATTGGAAGAACGTGGAAACGGTGACGGCAAGCCTTCTGCTGTGCCATGCTGAACTTGACTTACTGAGTGTTTTTCTCAGTGGTTATCACTTACACGTTGATGGTATGCATTGGTATCAGTGGTTCTCAGCCGAGAGTTGGCAACTTCGAGTATTTACGTTCGACAGTTCAAGCAACTCGAGACAAGAATTTGAAACCGGCTAGCGCTAGCGAAAACATCACCCAATAGGGCTAGAGTCAATCACCCGATTGTACGATCGCGCGAGCGATGCAAAAGTGTGTAGTCCTCTTGGGCGCACATATAAGAGTTCTTCGATGCGGCTAGATCGGCATGAATACTGCCGAATGTCATGCACCCTAATTTCTTGAAACCGTTCAATGGCAGATAATCGATCGATTGTTCTGCTGAACGCAACGAAGTCTACATAGTGAAGACATACTGCTAGTCTTACTTTGCGAGGACCACTCGAAAGTGAACCGCTCCGTTGGCTTTATGGTTTCAAGATAGAGGGTATACTCTTTGCGTTGCGCCTGGTGAGATTTATCTCCTGTGTAGCCGGTTTTGCGTGTAAGAGACCAAGACTCTACTCAACTAGGTGCAGCGCCTTCTAACAAATGTAACAGTCGCTGAAATATTCCGACCTCGTTGCTAGAATCCCTCAATTGAGCGGCTTTCACGAGCATGGATACTAGTCCGACAATATCGGTTACCTTTTTATGAGTTGTCGGAAAACCACACAGATGCTAGTTGTCTGTTTTTCGTTTATATTCGCGGATGAAAAACGGCTAAAAAAGCTAATCTCGCGAGGGTGTCGCATTGGCGAAGATTTGCGATTTATTTTTCGATGCCGTAAATGCACTAATCATCAGCATTCTGGGTGTGAAAGAAAAGAATCACCCAAATGGGTTATTTACTTGAATTGAGTTTTGAATTATTTAGAACGCGCGTAAGCCTCTCCTAGCATTGGTTTGCCGTGACCGACGTTTTTGTCTGAAACCGTGTGGGTTTATACGCTGGTGTTGTATATGGTGCTGATCTTTAGTTGGATTTTACGTGTGGTCTCACTGGAACCTCTAGTTGAGACTCTCATCGAATTTGGAATATATCTGGAGCGTTTGCACGAGCGTATCCGGAAAAATCGTGCTTTGTTCAGCAAATCCAATTCTGCCTTCTGAAGTTCACGGACCTGAGTGAATCCTAAAGCAGAGAAACACGAATTCGATGTTAGAAATATTCGAACGAATAAGAACGTTGTTCCAACGCCATCCGAGATTCACTAATCGCACAGCTGTTTGACTATCTGATATCGGTGTCGCCATCAGTCTTTGGGAAGTGGTGCAAAAATATCAACCGTAGTCTATTCCAAATTGCATCAGCTTCTTCGGAGCGATTTTGACCTTCATAGAAATGAACTAATTCAAGAAGTACGAGACCGGTAATGGGGCTGGTTGAACCTTTCAACGTCTCGGCAATTTCGAGCGCTTTCAGATATAGTTTTTCAGCATGCTCTGCATTCTCTTCAACCGTTTGACCCGCTATTAGCAGATATGCGCTGATCGAGTCACCATGGACGTTTCGTTCATCATCATCATGCAATTCCTTAGATTCCGCCTTTGATTCTGAGATCTACGCGCGGCGTGTATCGAGAAAACAGCAAGGCTCGGAAAACTCAAACTTCCGATTTTACTGAATAGATGTTCTTTCGCGGTTCGCCACCTGCGATGAATTTATACGCTCGCCTTCCAACAGGTCAATTGGAAATCTGTTTTCAGTTTGCCTGGCGCATATGCCACTACAGCCGGTGCCAATATCCGCACATTGATAGGCTGAGAATGTCAGTTTCGCGTTGATTTTTCTAGTCAGTGAGCCAACCACAACGGTACTTATAAATCCTCATTTCATTCGAGTCTGGAGATTTTTTGCGCTCAACCGCCTGGAGGACATAATCATTGTCGCGTATCCGAGCGGGTTTTGAAAAATGGTCAAAACTCATGCTAATGGGTGATTCTCCGTTCGGATGATGGAGATATAGACTAGAGGTAATCGCTGACGATTTTTTGAGAAACACCTTTCTTGAATCTTGCAGCACTGGAGAGCCGTTTTGATAAAAGTCATGCTTGTTGAAGATCAAATCATTACCCGCATGGGCCTTGAAATGCTCATCTCATCTCAGTCCGAACTGAGTGTCGTCAGCAAGGTTGAAAATGGAATGCAGGCCGTTGAAACTTATCAACGAGTTCGACCGGACGTAGTGCTGATGGACATTAAGATGCCGGTGATGGACGGTCTCGAAGCCTCCAGGCGAATTAAAGAGTTTGACAAAAACGCAAAGATAATAATCCTGAGTGGTAGCGATAGTTTCGAAGAAGTGTTCGAAGCTTTCGCACTGGGTGCCAATGGATATTGCATGAAGGACACGTCGCCGACCGCGTTGATCGAGTCAATTAAGACGGCATACTGCGGCGGGCTCTCCCTTGATCCGCGAATCGCCAAAAACATGCTTCATTTTGTGGCAGCAAGAGATGCGTTGCCCGTTTCGGAAAATCCGATGGCTGCTACGACCAGGCTCAATCTGCGAGAAGAAGAGGTTCTAAATCAACTCGTGAGTGGTCTGACATCTGAGCAGATGACGGTCAGCACTAAGTTGAGTGTGATCAATATATTGAACAAAATGGTGGCGATCAGTGGACACGCGCACACCGGAGCGGAATTGCGTCCGACTGTTGATCCGGTGATCACCGCGAGTATTAGAGAGAAATTTGAATTCATCGAGCCTATCGCGCAAGGCGGGATGGGAATTATTTTCAAGGCTCAACAGCGACAATCAGGAAAAATGCTGGCTGTAAAAGTGCTTCGTGATTCTGCATTCGACGTAGCATCAAGACAGCGATTTATTCGCGAAGCAAGCATCATGAGCTGTCTTGCGCATCCAAACATCGTGGCAGTGCAAGATTTCCTTGTTGATCCTGATGGAACTGCTTACTTGATTATGGAATTGATCGATGGTCTCAATCTCTGTGATGTGCTCGATTGCGGTGGAGCCTTTGTCGAACATGAGGCGGTTCCGATTTTTGTGCAGTGCTTAGAAGCGCTCGAATACTTGCATTCGTCCAACGTGGTCCATCGCGATATAAAGCCGAGCAACATAATTTTGTATAGTGAGAATAGCGAATCGATACGCGTCAAAATTGCCGACTTTGGAATTGCAAAACAAAATGTTTCAGCCGAAAATCAACTTACTATAGCTGGCGAAATTTTTGGAAGTCCGCTCTATATGAGTCCCGAGCAAGCAAAAGGCGAAGACCTCGACGAACGCTCTGATATATACTCCTTTGGTTGTGTGATGTACGAAGTGCTGACCGGCTCGCCGCCGTTTGTTGGAAGTAATAGTATTGAAACCATGGCGATGCATGTGAAAGATCCGGTCCCAGACCTCGATTCCTTCGCCACTCCGCACCGACGTGTATCGCCGGGTTTGAAGCGAATCGTAATGAGATGTCTTGCGAAATTCCCCAGAGACAGACCGCAGAGCGCAACGGAGGTTTTAGGAGAACTTAATCGCGCACGGAAACCATCGGTGAAGAGCGTTCATCAATCAGCGTTTGTGGACAATACTAACTGATCGGCTGACCTTATTTTTCTGGGCTCGCCATTACACGCAATGTTGTGGGGAATGAGTATTCGCCCACTTGCTTATTCGTTGAGTCGACGCCGCGGACGCGCAGTTGAATATAACCGCTCGCTCCGACAATCTCGTCGGGTATTTCGAAAGTCGTTTTGTTTCCGACGGAATGGAGAACGGTTTGCGTTCCTGCTTTGCGGGCTGATTCTGATTTCAGATTGTCGAAGAAGAAGTTCTGTTTCAAAATCTGCATTTCAATTCCGCTGACTCCGGCAATCCGGGTGGCATCTACGGAGATTACTACTGGAGCCGTGTTGGTGCTCTGCGTTTTTTTCTTTTTCCGTTTATCGACATTGAAGGCGCCGTCGTCCGCACTGGCTCGGTCGACCACTTGCACTGACGGTGCAATAGCGGCTGCTGGTGCAAGCTCCACCGCATCTATAGCCAGCTTTTGCACTGGCGGCAGGTCAATGACTATGGCCGCTAATTCGCCGGAGGAGAAGAAACGCCAGTATGCTGAGACAGGAAGTCGAAGTTCGACATCAGTTTTTCCATCCGGCGAATTAGACGTCTGAGTGTCAAAGCGAACCTCGATTGGCTTGTTTTCACCGGTTTTTGACTCCAGTTGGACTTTGCATAAATCTGTCGAAAATACGCTCTCTTCGTTCAATTTTGTCGGAACGCTTCCTCTGATGACGATGTAATCGAACTGGGCCGGATGCAGGTTTAAACCGCTGATCCGAAGACCAAAACCGCGTTCTGCATTCTCAATCAGACCGTTTGCGTTCACGTCTCCTCGGCCTTTGGTGTAAGGATATGACGCCACCGCGGTTGAGAAAGTACCGTCTGCGATCGCTTTGGCTGTATCAACTCCTGGGTTGCTGTCGTTGGCTGAGTATCGCTCTACACGCGTTTTTATCAGCGGCACTGTTATGATACGTGGTACCGCAGGTGGTGTTCCTGGATCGAATTTGACGAAGTCTTTCTTATCCATGTTCCAGACCAGGAAAGCATCAACGTTGTTTCTCGTCAGGGCTTGTTTAAAGTGAGCCGTGTCGATTTTTTCCGGATCGCCAAAGAGAACTGGTTCGAAAGTAAGTATTTTGCCGGTCAGTCCTGGTTCAGCAAACGGTGGCGTGATCAAGTGACGGAATGTTGTCCCATTCAAAATCATGTGCGCGCCACCTTCGTCTTTTGGTATGCCGACAACGCCTGCGAATTTGCCGTTTGGAGTCGACCTGGACAGCGCTATCGCTTTTTCGTGTATTGATTCTGTTTGTTTTCCGGCATGAACCCAGGGAATGTTGTTGCGCAGAGTTAGTCTGACAAAAATGGCAGTCAGTGACGTCAGCGCAATTATGGACAGAACTATCAGTCTTAGATTCGCATTTTTAGCCGATTTGAACTGATTCGTTGTTTTCGCCGGATTGTTGGAAATTGGCTGAGTTGGTTCAGTTACTAACTCTGAAGTCGGATTCACCCGCTGCAGTGGCGAAAATAGAAGTATGGGAAACAGCATGGCGAGGGCTGATGTGAGGAAGAATACAAATCGGCTGCCTTCCAGATCGTATCCGATTCCCCAGAGTTGATAGATTGGTGCCAATGCCGTCAGGGAAGAGATGAAGATGAAAGCAAGCCAGCGACGCGGCAGCGAGCCGATTACCAGGCGGGTCGTTGCCAGGGCAATGAGCATCAGGTAGATTGCCGAGAGTAGATTTTTCTGCGAGCTTCCGTTACCAAATACAAATTGATTAAGTGGAAAGACGATCCTTAAAACTGTATCGAGGTCCGTCCACTTCTGGATGATGCCGGAAAATTGACTGCTGCCTATACTGCCTGTGTAGCCACCAGTTATGGTGCCGAGGCTAGCATATCTAATGATGAAGTAGACGACCGTGCAACCAAGAAGCATTGCGGCGACAGGCAGTGCGACCTTTATTCGGTCTCGGAGATCATGTTTGAAACTAATCGGTGTCTCTGAATCATATGTGGATTGGTTGGGTGAGACCGCTTTTCCGTCTGTTGGCAGCGACCCGGCCCCCTCCGCAGAAACCGGCACTCCGTCGGCCAGTGGTAGCGCTGGCGTTTGAGGTTGCGGTTCTAATTCCTGGTCTAATTTCTGTAGCGCCGCTATTGCAGATGCACGTGAAGGTTCCGTTGAGGCATCCGGAGGGCTTGGAATTGGCTTGTTTGCGGTGACCGAAGGATCGAAGTTCAAATCATTTCCACCTGATTGGGCAGAAACTGTTTTTTTCGACGATGGCTTGTCTGAAGCAGAATAAGTCAGACCTCTTGTATTGCCCCAGAGAAATGCAAGCGCCGTTGCGGTAACTGGCAATCCGATCGCCATCTCTTTTGTAAGTATGCCGAGCCAGAACGAGGCGAACGTTAGAATGAGCCATCTCTTGTTTAAGCCGCGCACGTATAATGCGACTGAGACCAGACCAAGCAAGTAGTAAGTCAGGCAGACGATATCGACGCGACCGACGACCCAGGAGACGCTCTCGCAGTGCAGAGGATGCGCGGCGAACAGTGCTCCTGCGAATGTCGCTGCAAGGTTTGAGCGCAGTTTGCCCCAATACGACGTCAGCAGTTTGATTAACGCGAATATGAGAAGAGTGCAGGCGAGGTAGTGCAACAAATTTGTGAAGTAGTATCCGGTTGCGTTTGTTTTCCAAATCGCATAGTCGAAGAAAAGCGTCATCAGCAGCCAGGGACGATAGACCGCCATTGACGGAACTTGCATATAGTTGCCTGTGAAGTTACTCCACAAACGTTGCCAATCGCCTTCGAAAATTTTGGAGACGTAGGCGACTTCGCCGAAATCATCAGCCAGAAAATAGCTGCCCAGAGTTCGCCCATAGCAGACGAGAACAACGCCTGTCAGTACGGCTGCGTAAACTAAAGGATTCGTCAGGAGTTTGCGCAACTTCTTTCTAAAAGACCTCGTAGCCAATACCGATGGGGTTGGACGGCAATTTTTTTATTTCTAGTTTCAATGCTTCGACTCGGTGAGAGTCTCCCAGTGCGCCTGCCGGAGGACGGTTTGTTGATTGATTGTTGACGGAGAAGTATTCCTTCTTGGATGCCGGGCCGCCCGATTGTGATTCGATCGATACGGTCGTCAGCTTGCCGGGAAGAGCCGCGGAATGAAACGGGAAGGCGAACTGAAAATTGCTTGTCCCTACCGGTGATACCATGCTCGTTGGTACCCATGGACTGCGATAACGATGTCGAACGCCCTTATCAACGGATTCAATGATAGCGGAGAATGAAACGGGAATGTTTTCTGTGCTGGATTTGTCCGATACGAATTTTCCATTCACTGATATAAGCCATAGCGAATCTTGATCTGTAGCTGAGAGTTGATCTTCCCTTAAAACAGCTTTGCTCTGTCCGACTGCAGTCCGAAGTGGGCTGGAATTGGTGGGCGACTGACTGGCAGCAGAAGAATCGGCAGTCGAAGTGTTTGATAAATCAGCGCCTGCTGGCGCTGTTGGAGCAACCAATAGCCTGATGTTTGGAATAATTTTTTTGTTCGTAGTATCTCCATTGGTGCCTGGCTCAATGGAGATTTTATCGTCGTAGCGAGAGTCGGTGAAACCATCCTCGACTTCCACTCCATAGAAAGCTTTCTCCCATGAGAATCTGGCGATGCTTGGAATTCGAATATCAGTATCGTTCCTGTCAGTCAGAGAGGCAAAAATCGCACTTGCGACCGAAGGGTTTCGTTTTATCGATATTGCCAGAGACCGCTTTTTCTGCGAGAGCGCGGAGTCAATCACGGCAGGTGGAATCGCGATGGCGAACCATTGACGAATATCCAGATTGCCACCGCCAGCGGCGCTCGTCAGTGATGAATAAATGTCTTCGCATTCGAGATAACGCTGTTGCGAAGCGGGTTTTTGTCCTCGTGATTTCATCTCTTTGAGTGTTTGAGTGAAAGGCATTAGAGGAACAGGCGCAGCAGTCAGTGCAACACCGTTGACCGTTATCTGTGCGTCGTTACCAACGGCCTGCCAGTTTTCGCAATCAATCAATACGTAGCAATCTCGTGTTCCAAGTGACGACCGTTTCGCATCCGGTATTGCTATCGTTTGAATAATATTGTCTTTGCCTTCGCTATCGAGTGCACTTAACTGTTGCGGCATTTGTGTTTCGCCAAAGCGCCCGTTAGATTTTAATGGCAGAGAACAAATCGGGATGGTAATCAGTGCAGCGATCGCAATACCTAGTTTAATCAAATTTTTGCTGTGAGAGAACTGTGCCGACGCTCTGTATAAAAGGATAAAAAAGGCGGAAAGGGTTAAGCTTTTGATGATGGCTGCCACTATCAGCGCTACCATTAGCGATGCGCCAGTAGGAACGATTAGAGCGGACCAATCGATTCTGGCAGAAATCATAGATAGCGCCAGAGTGCCGCAAACCGCAAGCGCGGAAGCTCTAGAAAGGACCTGCTCTTCAGAATCATTCAAAGACTTGAGCGGCGAACTTATTGCTTTCACTACTGTGGTCAAACCCGCAGCTGCGAACAGAATAAGGAATGGAATTGAGGTCAAATTGTATCGTGGGACCGTGATGAAGACGAGATAGACGCAGTGCATCGCCCATAGAGCCAAGAGGGTGAGCCGCAGGCGTGAAGCTTCACTGATCTTTTGGGATTTGTTCAATAAACATAAGGTCAAGCCGACGGCTGCAAATGCCAGAGCAATCTGGTGAAATAGCACTTGCGCGTTTATTCCGATAAGGCCGATTGGAGTTCGAAAATCGTTCCACGGAAATTTGTACAGGCGGAGTGGTTTGTCTAGCATTAATCGGGCGAACCGTTCCGGACTTTCTTTTATTTGTGCGCCCACCAGCGTGCCGTAGGATTTTTTCTCGATGCCACCACCATCGGGGTAGGGATAGGAAAGATAACCTTGGGTCGTTATGTTTGTGCCGATGAAGAGATTGTAGTGGCCGACGCGATCGACAACTATTGAGCTTTTGTGAAACGCCAGTTGTTGAAAAAGCAGCCATGGCGCGAAGACAATGGCCAGACCGGCTAGAAGACCGGCAAGTCGGAGAATGCGGCTTTTGCCCGTGCTGAGCAATGTTGTCAGCGCGAATGTAAGAGCGGTAACCAGGACCATGACTGAACGAGTGAGTTGCAGAAAGGCAAGCAAGATGCCTGTCGACACTGAATGAAACATGCCGCTCTTGTTCAGAACTGGTATTGTCAGTGCCACCACTGCGCAAAGCAGAAAGCAACTAAACGATTCGGAGTACATGCGCACTGAGTTGACGATGAAACCAGGATAGAGTGCCGATATGACACCAGCCGTGATACCAACATCTTTGCGCCATGCTGACTTACCGATCAAGGCTATCAAAACGCAAGTCAGCGAGGTGAGGATGCATTGAAAGAGAACTGGCGCCTGCCAGTTAATCTGGGTGATTGGTAGACCAAAGGCTGCGTGGCTTAAAACGAGGAAGAGGGGGAAGATCGGACCGGCGATGGCAAGCTCTTTTACCGGTTCAAACCCGGGGCTGAGATGAGGCTCTGCGGCTGATCGATTGGAAAGTGACTTTAATGCGTCGGAGAAGATCTGAGTTCGATCGCTTGAGTCGAGAAGCTTTGCCAGTCCGTTGGCATCGCGCAAGTACTCGGATGCGTCGCAGGAATAGACTAGCGAGCTGTGACCGTCAGCGAACGCGAACCAGAGTCTGACTGCCAGCGCCAGCGCGAAGATTGCAGCAAGCCAGTAGCGCCCGACCGAGTTAAGGAAGCGCGCTTCTGATGAGTGTTTTGATTTGTCCTGTGTCGCCTGTGACACGTCGGTTGAGGCCGGCAATTACAAGTCCACCTAAGAACGTCTTCGCCTCGGAGAAGCCAAGAAGGCTATTCTCTCCGAAAATTTCGGCGGCAACCTTGAGTGCCATTAACATATGTTTTTGTTTGATCACAATTGCGATTTCAAAAAGGCTGTTTGCAAGAGGACTTTTGAGTGCCAAGAAAGCTTGCAAGCTTGGTTCGCTCTTCGTTTCATCTTTGTAGAGCTGCACAGGTGCGAAATCTTTAGTGCGATGTTGGTTGAAAGCTATGCCTTCTTGCGGCGCTTGGCAAGGGCTGAAGCAAATTGATGTCAACGTCTGGTAATAAGTTAAATATGAGAAAGAGTAGACAACTACATGCATGAACGTTAAAAGATTAATTATGCTGGGCAAATTGAACACATACCCAGATTTTGAGCGGCGGGCCCGATCACCAAATGAGCTGGCAGGAGTACTGTAATCTAGCATCGCAAGCTGTAGCGCAAGGCAACTATGCTGAGGCAGAGCGAATCATCTACCAGGCCTTCAAAGAGGCGCGTCAAGCAAAAGATCTCGAGAGAATTTGCACGGCACTCGATTCTCTTGGCTGGCTCGCTTTCATGCAACATAAGTTTGCAGATGCAGAGAAGATTTACCAGTATGTCGCGAAGGTGAAGGTTCAACTTTACGGCGCAGACAACGTTGAAATCGCGCGCACGTTGAAAAACTTGATCGCTGCGACCTATCAAACTAAGCAGTACGAGCGGGTCGTGCAGTACGCCAAAGAGGCGGCTCGCATTTTTGCGACTAGCCTGGGTCCCGATCACGCCGAATGTCAGCAGATTGCTAACAATCTCATTGAACTCCTCAAGTGGCTAAACAGAATTCCTGAAGCCAATGAGATATATGGGTATTACATCAATCGCCAACCAGCGCCGCCGCAGACGCCGGAGCAAGCCGCTTATCAAAATCAGTATCAGCAGACCCAGGCTGCGCTGACGCAGAATCAGGGTTCTCAGTACGCCGAGGCGCAAGCGCAAGCTGCCGCGTTGGCCGCTCAGATTCAGGCTCAGCAAGCCGCAGAACTGGCGGCCAAGAAGGCTGCCGAAGAAGCGGCCGCCGCCCAGGCTGCCGCTCAGCAAGCCGCCTATGCTCAGCAGCAGCAATACGCTCAGCAGCAGCAATACGCGCAGCAGCAGCAATACGCGCAACAGCAGCAATACGCTCAACAACAGCAATACGCCCAACAGCAGCAGTACGCTCAGCAGCAGCAGTACGCTCAAGGGGCGTCAGGAGTTCAACCTCAACAATATCAGCAGCCGAACGGGGGCGATCACGCCGCTGCCGCCGCTGCCGCCGCCGCCGCTGAGACCCGTGACTATAGCCGTTACGCGAAAAGTATTTGCGATGTTTGCCAATATGAATACGAAGGACCGGAGTGTCTTCGTTGCACCTCCGGCAAAATCGGCGTCTTTGATCCTACGTCGCGCTTGGACTGGTAACCTCAAGTTTTTGAGTTGAAACGCCGTTTTTTGCTCGTCAATAACGCTCTGAAGTTCCGTGCGCGTCCTTATCGTTACTCTGTTTGATACATGCATTCGCGTGAATCTACAGGCTGGCTTTATTCGCGTCGGCTCGGGTTCTTTAGAGTTCCGTTTGACACATCCGCGTCGCGCCTGCTTTTTTTGCTCGATTGAAACTGCATTTCGCGCCCGGTTCGCTAACCTCCGTATCTTTTAGTAAGCGATTCGGCCCCCTGGTGTATGATTGTGCGTTGGCGAGAATGTTTGTCCGGGCGGCTTCCA
>CAZRMH010000097.1:0-21838 GCA_964600935.1 uncultured Candidatus Obscuribacterales bacterium | reverse complement strand
CCGATGGTGATAAAAAGGCACCGACCGGCATTCTCGGAAAAATGACTGGCTCGCTAAAAGCAGGCGTATCCGGCGTTTCGAAAAGCGGCAAGATGCTCGCCAACGGTGCTAAAGCCGGCACAGCAAAGAGTGCCTCGGTAGTCGGAAGTGGCATCAAATCCACGGGCAGTAAAATTAAAGACTCTAAGGATGCGGTCAGCGAAAAAATCGCTAGCAAACCTGACAAAAAAGAAAAAGGAAAGAAGTCTAGAAGAGACAGCGCTAATAAGATCGCGTCCGTCGATGACTGGTACGTAAAGGGCACTGCCGATATCATCAACAAAAATGACAGCGGCAAACACGCCGCTGAGATTCTCAAAAAGGATCCCAGCAAGGGCGGCGGCTTGGAAACTGCTTTCTTGCCATCAAAGAATTCAAAAAAATCAAGCAAATTCAACCCGTTCAATAAATTCAAAAAGCCTGGTACCAAAGGCGATGGCAAGCTAGACATTCAACCAGCAAGTGGATTTGCTGATGGTGCAGCAAATCCGGACGAAGAAGTTTTAGCTGAACTCGAAAGAGAAAAAGCAGCTAAGTTAGCCGCTAAAGACTGGAAAGAAGGCGACCCGAACGAGAAGTTCACACCGATCGTCTCCGAGCCGGCAGCGAAGAAAACTGAGAAAGTCGCATCGAAAAAAACCGAGAAAAAATCAAAACTCGGTGGATTGAGCATCGCAAAGTTCAAACCGGGAATGCCTTCGTTCGGAAAGAAAGGCAAAAAATCTGAGCCAACATCGATCGCTGCAAATCACAAGAGCGATAAGAAGAATGCCAGCGAACTCGACAAACTCACAGAAGTCGAACCAGTCGCGAAAATCGATCCCGCCGGCATAGATCCAGCTGGTGGCGAAGAAGAAGACATCGCTTCAGCTACACCGACTTTCCACACTGGCGACAAGAGAATTGATTCGGTCAAGCCGAAAACTGCCGCCGAGCATAAACCTGCGGTGATTGCGAAGAAGAAAGAGAAAAAAGGTAGCAGGTTCGCTGGTATGGGTGTAGCCAATCTTTCGAAGTTCAATTTTTTGAACAAGAAGAAAGACGCTCCAGCGCAAACCGCTACGAAATCGGATGCTGCAAAACAAATGTAAAACGGAACTACGACCAACCCTGGTCGTAGAATCAGTCAAGCTCAACAACGAGCTTGGTATGAACGTTTTGATAGCGACGGAAACTTTCCAGCACACTGGAAGTTTCAAATTTCGCGCGGCTCACAACGTTGCTCTCAACACCTCGTCACCACATCTGGTGACCGCCTCCTCGGGAAATTTCGGACAAGCTCTGGCGTATGCATGTCAGCTTGTCGGGAAAAAGTGTACGGTTTTGATGCCGAACACCTCAACCCAAGCCAAAGTTGACGCAGTGCGTAGCTTCGGTGCTGAAGCGCGTCTAGTCGATGTAACTAAGCGAACAAGAGGCGAATGGTTATTGGATCTGGTCATCGAACTTGGCCATGATGCCGAGTCGGTCAGTCCATACGACGACGATCGAGTGATCGAAGGCAATTCGACACTGGCCGATGAGTTGATGGAACACAAAGAACACTTTGATACGGTGATCGTTCCAATCGGCGGCGGCGGATTAAGCGCAGGATTGATACAAGGTTTTCGAAGACATGATGCAGATGTTCGAATCGTAGGTGCCGAGCCGCGCCTTGGCAATGACGCCTCCCGCAGCCTGGCCGCTGGTGAGATTATAAGCAACGAAAAAGAGCCTGCCACTATCGCTGATGGCGCACGAACACTGGCAGTCGGTCACCACAACTTTCCAATTCTGCAAAGCGGATTGAGCGAAATCATCGAAGTGGACGAAAACGACATCATTGATGCGGTCAAGCTCCTCTTCCTCCAAGCCAATCTAAAAGCGGAACCGACTGGCGCATTGAGCTTGGCGGCTCTCATGGCAAACAAATCTAGATTCGAACACAAACGACCGCTGATTATTGTCAGCGGCGGCAACGTTGATCCAGTTCAGTTTGCCAAACTAATTTCCAGTTAGAGAACGACCGAAAGCTTCGGCGAGTTGCATTACCATCATCGCAACGGCATCAGATGCCGGGCCACTTAAAGCAGCCTTATCAGTAGCGACTCTAAAAGAGAACCGTCTCCGACAAGCAAGGGCTCTAGCACCCGCACGAAGCTGTTCTCCCGCCAACATCAAGTCGAACAAAATGGTTCGTCAACATTGTGGCGAGGTGGTCGTTCAATTTTGAAAATTCTCAATCTGATTTAGACGTCGATGTTCGACGTTTCAATCATTTGTTCAATAGAGCATGAGCCACAGACCATGACCATCTCGGCAGGTCTGTGACTGTGCTGATTTCTGTTTAGCCTGCCACTACCGAAAGACGATTTCTCTCGCCTTCGACAATAGCGCGTGCGCGGCCGGCGCTTCGCGGAAACTCACGGCCTCTCATAAATACTTCCTGGTCTACGCTCTCAGGCTCGAAGTGAGCGTTGAAGAACTTCACAGCTTCTTCGACATCGAAATCCTTACAAGAGAAGATATCAAGTGTCGCAAAACCTTTGTCAGGAAACGTATGAATGGAGATATGAGACTCAGCTATGAGCACTACTCCGCTTACTCCCCAATCGTCTTCCACGGCTCCGTGGTACGTAAAGACGTACGGTGGCATTATCTTTGTCATCTTGAGTTGCGGTGGGTACGCATCAAGCATCTTAGCCATTGCGTTTACGTCTGCCAATTTTTCTTTTGAGCAACCGTACGCTTCAAGAATTAGATGTGGTCCGAACATTTCTTTCCCCCTTTCCGCATCGCTGCTAAACGAGCGGAGTATTGGTGATTCCTTGTGTATTACAAAACGATGAAAGCCCGATGGCCTCTCCGTTTTGCGGGGTACACGAAACGCTTACTTAACACCATCGGACTAATGCCTTCTGGGAGTTGGGCGTTGTTGTGTCTTAGCTGAAACCTCCTTTGGATTTCGTTTCCAAAAAATTGGAAGAATGTATTCTACATCAAATGATACTAACAACAATAAAAGCGTGCCGCTTGATCGAAATCTTTACGAAAAAGTTATTGTTGCTCACTCCTTCCAACTTGAATTAGAGACAGCATGGTGACCAGAATGTTCCCGCTTGGGCAGAGGCTTCACGCAGGTTTACGAATTCGGTCGTTTGTCTCGAACGTCTCTAGAATTGAGAGAAGTTAGAGGTGACGCCACCATGAACGATCTCCTGATAGCTCGTTCGCAAATGGGCATGTCTCTTGCCTTCCATATAGTCTTCGCTGCGATCGGAATTGCGCTGCCACTCATGATGTGCATTGCGGAATGGCTCTGGATCAAAACCGGCGATCAAGTTTACTACGAACTAGCCAAGCGCTGGTCCAAGGGGGCAGCAATACTTTTCGCTGTTGGTGCGGTTTCCGGAACGGTTCTCTCGTTCGAACTCGGGTTGCTCTGGCCGGGTTTCATGAAGTGGTCAGGCGAAATCATCGGCTTACCTTTTGCACTTGAAGGCTTCGCTTTCTTCACCGAAGCAATTTTTCTCGGCATCTATCTATATGGTTGGAAGCTAGTCCCCAAGGCGATGCACTTGATTGCCGGAGTGATCGTATCCATCAGTGGAGCTGCGTCTGCTCTCTTCGTCATCCTTGCCAACGGCTGGATGAATACGCCGACGGGATTTCGACTGGTCGACGGCAAACCAGTCGACATCGACCCGGTTGCCGCGATGTTCAATCCCGCGGCATTGCCTGAAGCAGTTCATATGCTGATTGCCGCTTACGCCGCCACGGCTTTTCTCGCTGCCGGCATTCACTCTTACATGCTACTGCGCGATAAGACAAACATCTTCCACCGTCGTGCTCTGGCAATCGCGCTCGCCCTTGGCGGCACCATGGCAATCATCCAACCACTGAGCGGAGATATTCTTGCTCAGATGGTGGCACACGTTCAACCAGTGAAATTGGCCGCGCTCGAAGCTCACTTCGAAACAAAGCGAGGCGCGCCGCTCACACTCGGAGGAATTCCCGATGAAGAAGGGGCTGTCGTCAACTACGGAATAGAGATTCCATACGCGCTAAGCTTACTTGCATTTCATGATCCAAACGCTGAAGTGAAAGGACTGAAAGATTTTCCTCGAGAGCATTGGCCAAATGTTTTGCTCGTCCACTACTGCTTTCAGATCATGGTGGGCTGCGGAACAATTATGATGCTGGTTTCAGCTTGGGCAGGCACTCACTTCTTGATGAAACGAACTTTGCCTGACTCAGTGCTCTTCCTGCGAACGATGGTATTCTGCTCGCCGTTGGGATTCATCGCGACGGAAACTGGATGGTTTGTCACTGAACTGGGCAGACAACCATGGGTGGTGCAAGGCATCATGCTAACCAAGGATGCGGTCACGCCGATGACAGGATTGGCTGTGCCCTTTCTCATGTTCTGCGCACTCTATCTTTTCCTCGGCGTCATCGTCGTGTATTTGATCAAACGTCAGATTATTCACAGTCCTAAAATCAAAATGAGCGAAAAGCATGATGAACTTCGCTCTTGACCCGCAACACCTGATCGGTCTGGTGATGATGACAGCGCTCACCTTCTACGCGGTGATGGCCGGTGCTGACTACGGCGGAGGCGTTTGGGATTTGTTCGCCTTCGGTCCGCGAGCGGCTAAACAGCGAGAAACAATCGCAACCGCGATTGGACCGATCTGGGAAGCGAATCACGTCTGGCTCATTCTGGTGATCGTGCTTTTGTTTAGCTGCTTTCCGCCGGCATTCGCAGCTGTTTCAGTGGCCCTGCACATCCCCCTGACCTTGCTCCTGGTCGGCATCGTGCTTCGCGGCTCCGCATTTACTTTCAGAACGTACGACAGTCACAACGATGAAACACAACGGCGCTGGGGCAGAATATTCTCGATCTCCAGTTTAATCACACCAGTCATCCTTGGTATCGTAGTTGGTGCCATTTCAAATGGCGACTTAACGATTAGTGGAAACGACTTCATCGGGTCTTATGTTCATGCCTGGTTGCAACCGTTTCCATTCGCCGTAGGATTTTTCGCTCTTGCACTGTTCGCCTACCTCGCGGCGGTTTATCTCACTTCCGACACTACCGATGAGGAACTGCAGAATGACTTTCGGTTGCGGGCATATATTTCATCAGTTCTCAGCGGCATGCTCGCCGGTCTCGTTTTTCTTCTGACAAAATCTGAGGCTCCTGGAATCTGGACGGATATTTCCCGGGCGATCCCGCTGCTCATAGGCACCGCCCTCGTCGCGACCATCTCACTTGCTCTCTTGTATTTTCGAAAATTTCAAATCGCTAGATTTCTTGCGGCCGGTCAAGTCGCACTCGTCTTGTGGGGCTGGGGACTGGGACAGTATCCCTACCTGGTTCGTCCCAGCTGGACGATTGCCAACGCTGCAGCCAATACAAAAACACTGGAACTAATTCTGGTGGCACTCGCTGCCGGAGCATTCTTACTGTTCCCGTCCTTCTACTATCTTTTGCGTGTTTTCAAACTTCGCAAGCAGACGCCCGAGAAACAAGACGTTTAGCGAGGTAAAGTCAAATTTGCTTTGACTGCTGTTTCCCGTGTTCTTCTTCCATTTGCTTCCACATCGCTTCCTCTTCTTCTTCGAACTTTTGGAGTTGCGCAACCGTTTCAGATTCTAACGCGACAATCTCATCTGCCCCTGTGATGTGTGCCACCACTTTTTTTCTTTTCGCCTCACGCCAGAGCAACTGAGCCTGTTTATAATATTCATGGGCATCTTCGTTGCTGGAAAAAGCAAAGAATGGCACGTAAACGCTGCGCGTATAGGACAGCATGTACACGCTGCCCTTGTCGAAATAAATCGAATGAACGGATTTCCAGGGAACTGCTGTTTCCTTCCACCGATCAGGCCGGTCGATTATTCCCCAGTCGCTAATGGTCGTAGAGGTATTTTGTGGGTTTCTAATCAATTGAAAAACCATAACAGCATTGATTAGATACGGAAAAACCAGCAACATTGCAATAAACGCGAGTCCATCGAGGTACGGAACCGCCGCACCACTGCGCTGCAAGATACTCAAAAAAACAAAAACGCCGACCACATTCACGCCCACGAATGCCGCGTAGATCGCGTCATGCGTTGGAAGAAAATTCACGCACTTCATCAGGTCCTTAGCAGACCCATTGTGATATGAAACTTCTCGACTTGATGACACGCCTTGGTACTCTCCTGGTTCCAACTTATCACTGCTGGCAGGATTAGTCTAGCCATTTGCAAGAAACCATCGAATGCCAAGATTGACTACTAATGTGTTGGTAAGCGAATTGATCAAAGGATAATACAGACAGTATTCTCAAATTTCAAATCGGATAGTGATACCATATACAGTGCAGCAGCAGTATAGTTAAACCAAGCACAAATATTTATCGAGCCTTTATCTTCTTCGGCTGCTTCGCGTCATTCCACAGGTTCTCAGCCACTGACAAGAATTCTCGCGCTGACGCCTCGGTCTGAAATGCATACGCTGGAACAAAGACCCCGCCAAGCCAGCTAATGAAATAGACACTGCCGTTTTCGTATTTGATGCTGGAAATCAACGACCATGGAATTACGGCGCCGCGACGGGCCGTTTCATCGGATACTCCGCGAGCGCTCAGTGATGTTTTAAATGTCTCATTGGCTTTGGTCGATCTCCAGACGTCAACAGCGCCCTTCAAGTATGGAGTTGCGATAAACCATATTCCTAAGAACAGAAGTTGAATTCCGCTGAGCGGAATTTTGAAAAAATAGGCAGCGCTGACGGCCAGAACTACCAGCCCTAGAGAAATTGCAGGGCCGGGACCTTGAAAAATTAAATAACTACGGCACGCCAGAAGTTCTTTCGTATGCAACTCATCTTTTCTATATGAAACTTCGTAGACTGGATAATTCAACTGTTGTCACCACGCAGAAAATCGATCTCAAATTCGATCGCGAAAATTCTTCCTGACCAAACTTTCTCTGATTTAGGTCTAAGCACGGACGCGTGAGGATGATACCCGCAACGCACTCGCGAAGTTCGATTTTAAGTCTGTTAGCAACTCCGGAGATGCACTCACCCAAAACTGCGAACCAACCAGAATCACCTTCGCAGCCTTTCCGACCCGGAAGTGCAGCATAACTGGGTCTTCGCCTTTATGCAAATTGAGAATGTCCTTTAATCGGTGCATGTCCGAGAAGGATGGTTCCTTACCAATTACAATGTCCACCATCGAGGCATCGGCAATTCTTCTTATCGATTGGGCAGTGATACTGAAGTTATCCTCAAACTTTTTGACTTTGCCTTTGACTAACAGAAGAGCTTGCGCTTGAAGAATGTCAGGTCCGAGTTTTTCCAACAAATCAGCATAGAGAATGACTTCGCACTTGGAACTCAAGTCTTCCATGTGAACGATTCCGAGCAGTTTGTTCTGCTTGGTCAGGCGTTTTTCAACGCTGTTGGCCAAGCCACCAATAATGGTGCTGGTTCCATCGGCAGATTCTTTCAGCTCCTTGATCGAGTGGGTCGTTAAATATTTGAGTCGGTTGGCCACCCGGTTTAAGGGGTGGCTTGTAACGTAGAATCCGAGCAATTCATGTTCCATGATTTGCATTTCGGCTTCTTCGAATTCGCTACCGTCACCTCTCATCTGGATTTCGAGCTTGATGGTTCCGCCGTCATCGTCGTCGGCTTTATCGCCTCCGCCGAAAGAGAACAGACTCATCTGTCCAGTGGCTTCAGAACTCTGTCGGCGCTGTGCAGTTTCAACCAGACTGTCCAGGTTTTCCAGCGCTTGCTTTCTCGTGATACCGAGGCTCAGGCAGGCACCGCATTTGATCAGTGCTTCCAGCGTTCTCTTGTTTACCGTGCGCAGATCAATGCGGGCGAGAAAATCATGGATGGATTTGTAAGGTCCGCCTTCCTCGCGCTTCTTCACGATTTCTTCGACGGCCGCTTCACCAACGTTTTTCACACCGGACAAACCGAACCTTATGTTCGGTCCGTCGGCGGTGAAGTCGTCGGTTGAAACGTTGACGTCCGGAGGCAAGATTTCGATGTTCATCGCCTGACATTCAGCGATGTATCCTTGAACCTTATCTTGTTCGCCAGCGACTGAGGACATCAGTGCCGTCATGTATGGAACAGGGTAATGAGTTTTCAGGAATGCAGTCTGATACGTCAGCATTCCATACGCAGCACTGTGTGACTTGTTGAAGCAGTATTCAGCAAACTGAACCATCGTATCGAATAGCTTGTCTGCAATACCGGCATCAATCTTTCGCTCGGTACAACCAGCGATGAAGATACTTCTATGTTTCTCCATCTCCTCCGGCTTTTTCTTACCCATCGCGCGACGAAGCAAGTCTGCTTGACCAAGACTGTAGCCACCGAGCTGCTGAGCAATTTGCATAACCTGTTCTTGATAAACGATTTGCCCGTAGGTGTCTTTCAAGATTGGCGCAAGCTGAGGCGTTTCATAAGTAATTTGCGTCTTGCCGTTTTTGCAATTGATGAATTTCTCGATCATTCCAGAGTCGAGAGGACCTGGTCGATAGAGAGCAATCAGCGCCGATATGTCTTCCATATTGGAAGGTTTCATATCTCGGGCGACTTGGCGCATCCCTGACGACGTTTCTAATTGGAAGATACCGGCGAGGTCGCCGTTACTGATCGTTTGGAAAGTCTTCTCATCATCGAGTGGTATCAGATCCGGATCGATCTTCACTCCGACTGTATTCTCGATGATCTTGCAAGCCTTATGAATCATCGTCAGGTTGCGCAGACCGAGGAAGTCCATCTTCACAAGACCGACGTAGGCGCAATCTTCCATGTAGAACTGCGCGATCACAGTTCCATCATTGTTTCTTTGAACCGGAACGAGGTCTTCCAGTGGAATGTCGGAGATCACAACACCGGCGGCGTGCATTCCGAAAGTTTTGTTGGTTCCTTCCAACTGCTGCGCGATGTCGATTACTTCTTTAGCTTCATCGCTTGTCTGGTAGGTCTTCTTGAACTCAGGGTGTTCAACAAGCATGTCCTTGAGCGGGGTTGGTTTACCGCGAACAACCGGCACCATCTTCGCCAGCTTAGTTGACTCCGAAAACGGAAATTCAAGAACACGAGCGACGTCCTTAATAACTGCTTTACTGGTCATGCGGTTGAACGTGATGATCTGGGCAACTCGATCCTCGCCATATTTTTCCGCGCAATATTTAATTACTTCGTCGCGCCGATCGATACAAAAGTCCGTATCAATATCGGGCATGGATTCTCTTTCCGGATTCAAGAATCGTTCGAACAGCAAGTTGTACTTAATCGGATCGATATTCGTGATACCGAGTGCGTAAGCAACTAAACTTCCAGCAGCAGATCCCCGTCCCGGACCAACCGGAATGTCCCTGTCTCTTGCGTACTTGATGAAATCAGCCGTCATCAGGAAGTACGATGCGAATTTTTTCGTCTCGATACACTCCAATTCCATTTTGGCACGCAGCTCGTATGCTTCCGGCATGTTGCCGCCACATCGCTGCCTGACGCCTTCAAAAACCAGATCGTTCAGATAACTTTCGGCGGTGTGACCGGGAGGCATGTCCATTACCGGCAACCGTGGTGGACCGCCGAGCTTGACTGGCTCAACTCGGTCTGCGATTTCCAATGTGCTTCGAATGGACTCCTCAATCATTTCTGGATCAAGGTGATCGCGGAACAGATACGACATTTCATCGCCGTTCTTGATGTACTCCCAGCCGGAGAATTTCATACGGTTGGGATCAGTCACCACTTTGCCCATCTGAATGCAAAGCAAGCAATCGTGCGATTGCGCATCGCCCTTGTTGGTGAAGTGCGAGTCATTGGTCGAGACTAGCTTAATTCCAAGCTCTCTAGACAGTTTCACTATCTGCTTATTGACCTTACGGTCTTCCCAATAACCGTGGTCCTGAATCTCTAAATAGTAGTTGTCGCCCAATACTTCCTTGTACCAGGCGGCACTGGCCTTTGCTTCCTCGTACTTATCCTTCAGCATGAACTGCGCAAGTTCGGCACCAAGACAGCCCGACAGTACGACTAGCCCTTCGGAAAATTCAGCAAGCATCTGCTTATTAATCCGAGGCTTATAGTAATAACCCTTGATGTGCGCGCGGGAAACAAGCTTAACGAGATTCTGGTAGCCAGTCTTATTCTGGCAAAGAATAGTGAGGTGGTGCAGGTTTTGCTTGGTTTTCTTGTCTTCGATGTCGCCATCGATAATGTAAGCTTCGTAGCCCAAAATCGGCTTGATGCCACCGATTTCGTGGCATGCCTTGGTCAATTCAACCGCACCATACATAACACCATGGTCGGTGATTGCGACCGCAGGCATATTCTCAGCCTTGGCCTTTTTGACCAGATCTTTAATTCTGGTCGCGCCATCAAGAAGGCTGTATTCAGTATGAAGATGTAGCGGTACGTATGGACGCGGCATAATCACTCCAGACACTCGTTCAATTGTGCTGAACCGCAAGAAGCCGGAACGGCACAACCAAAACCAGACTATATATACATCGCATACAGACCAAGAAGTCTGCGCGAGTGCTCGTAACTACTATTTTCGCATGTAAGACAGTCTCTAAACGGTATAACGAAAAATCGAAGCAAAAAGTTCAATCAGAATTGAGCGTTCCCATTTCGAAAGATCCGTCAAACAGGCAAGGGGTCAGATAGTCGTCAAGAAATACGACCGTATCCGAACATCATTCCCTGCCATGCTAATCATTTCTAAGTTAACCGAAAAACCGCCGCATGGCAGCCACCATGCAACCCGGTTGGCAACTCAAATAAAAGCTGCAATCTTGGCACAGTTCGATAGTTCTTCAGCCGAAACTGATGCCTCAACAGCTCTCCGTTCTAAACGCCGAACGCTCATCCTGCACGCGCCAAATCGTTTAACCGCATTGTGCGGCAACCGGTTTACTTGCCGCGAATAAAGTCGCCCAGCGATCGGAGCGTCGAATCAATTTTGTTCTCAACGATACCTTGCGGGGTCAACGGCGCTGCAGGTTTGCCATCAGGACCGACCTTGGCAGGCGGTGGACCGTACTTGCCCAGGTAATCGCCCACGCTCTTTCTAATTTTTGTGCCGTCCTTGTCAAAATCAAGATTATCTTCCCAGGTGCGAAGATTTTTTTGTTTCGGGGTCCATTGCGGCCGGTCGCGAACGCCCTCTTCGAATGAGTCAAACTCTCGACGCATCTGCTGATTTCTCTGCTCGAGATTCCATCCGATACCAGGGTCAACTCCATAGGTCGCACGCCCTTGCGGTCGAGGAGCGGTAACCTGCGGTGGACGGCGAACTTCCGGTTCACGCGTCCACTGTGGTTGTTGAGGCTGCTCCGGCTTCACCGTCACTTGTGGGGCCTTTGCTCGTGCAATTTCCTCTTCCACGCGGCGCCGCAACTCCACTTCAGCTTGTTGCTGCATTTCTTCATCGCTTAGCGGTTTCGGCTCTGCAGCAGCCTTTTGACCATCAGCTTGCCCAGCACTCGGGGTATGTAGTTTGCCTCTGCTGTTGCGGCGCCGTATTTCTGTTTCGAATGCCCGTTGCAACTCGGCATCAGCCTTCCGTTGCAGTTCATTATGTTCTCGTCGTTGCTTTTCAATCTGATACTGTTTTTTATATTCCGCTTCAGGCAGCTTAGGGTCTACGTTTCGAGGTTGCATGCGTGACTGATCTTGTAGACGAACACGCATCAATATTTCATAGCGCTGCTGCAAATCCTGGTCTGACATCCGCAGCAATTGTGCTTGAAATTCTCTTTGAAAATCGGCCGGTGAGACTCGCGGTTCAGTTTTTTCTGGCAGAGCACGCTCGGGCTCTCGTGGCGCAACCGGAACATCTTGTGTCTTCGGTACGTGTTTCGGTTCCTGCGAATCAACCCAGACATCACGCGGATCGGGAGCGCGTCTGCGTTCGCGCACATCTACGGTGCCATCTCGGTGAGCTTGGATTTGAACAACTCTGTTCTCATCAGATCGGCGCCAATCATCCCCAGGATAGCGGCGCTGATCAGGTTGAACATACTGTCCTCGCGGATCGAAACTTGGATATCCCGGTGGCTGAATCTGAATGCGAGATTGCCCACGATCAAAATTGGGATACTGCGGCTCTATTTGAATACGAAATCCACCACGAGGATTAAATGGCGGGTACTGCGAGTCAACTGGCTGACGCAATCTTCCAGGCGGATCGAAATGAAAATCCAAGCGAGATTGTCCGCGCATATCCATGTATGGATAACCAGTTTCCATCTGCATTCGTAAGCGTGAACGCGGAGAAATAATTAACTGGTCTTGCCCGCGAGGAAAACCGCTGCACCCGCAGCCACCATGGTTACTGCGGCGCTGCAAGTATCGCGGATCGACATTGTCTCGACTGATTCGGGGAACTCTGTACTGCTCTAACCTGGGGTCGCCGCCTTGCTGAAGCTCCCATCCGCGCTGCGTCCTGACGAGCGTCATATGTTGAATAGCAGAAAATGGTTGATAAGATCTCTGCTGATAGTTTTGAAAATTTCGTCGAGGGTAACTCCCCCCGCGAAGCTCGTCGATGCTGGTGGGAACGCGTCCCTGACCGTTATCCGGCACTACCCAAACATCGACGATGCTGATGTCACTTTGACCAGAAGCAGTGATCTCGATTCGAGGTTTAGCTACAAAAAACACTTCCCCATTGGACATACTTCTGACCTCCGCATAGAAACTGGCACCCGACGAAGGGTTGCCGACGCTTAACAATTCAAGCGTTTTCATTCTGCCAAAACCCGCAGAGTGTCTCAATACGCAAAAGTGCAGCCGCAATGTCAATAACGTCACTGAAGACGGCAACTCACTAGAGTTTTCCCCACCAAACGCGGATCTCGAAAACACTAATGAAGTGAGACAACTGTGCAAACCTACAGTGGCCAAATGAAATCTACCTTCCTTAAAGCGAAGGTTGTCGACAGCCTCACTCGGGTATCATCAATGTTATTCGCTGCAAAGAAACCATTCATCTATCAGTGCCCAAAAGTTTTTTAAATATTCTGCTCATTTCCAATTGCGCATTGGCTAGCCTTATAGCTTCAGCCACTGCACAGGAGGCAACACGGAAACCTACAGATAGTGAGCGTCTCGCACAGTTGAAATCCCAGGGAGAAAATTTCCAACTACTGCTCAAAAGCGCGTGGATTTGGAGTGAAAAACATCGAGACGACAAAGCAATCGAGTTTGCCAATCGTGCTGCGTCCGTCGCGAAAACTAGCGCTCAGTTCGCTGACTGTGCTCAGATATTCATGGCTAAAAACGAATTCCTAAAAGCAAAAAAATTGGCAAAGCGAGCTATCGAGCTCGACGAGCACAACATAACTGGGTGGGTTGCTCTGTGTCACATTGACAGAACTCTAAATGATTTTGCCAGCTCGATCAACGCAGGCAATCGTGCGCTTCAGGTCGATCCAAACAACAAAGAAGCGCTGTTTCACCGTGCCACCACCTACATGACAATGGGTAAATTTCACGACGCGAAGCTCGATGCAGACAAAGTGGAGTCTCAAAAGATTCCATTGAACGAAGTGGAATATGCGACGTTTGCAGAAATTGAATATCGTTTGGGCAACAACGAAAAAGCCGAGGAACTCTTTAAAAAAGCTGTTCGGAAAAACAATAATTTCGTTCCACCGCACGTACAGCTAATCGCTCTCTACGGTCGCCAGAAACGAACATCTGATGCTATTGACGAGTTAACTAAACTAATTAAACTGAAGCCGACTGACGACGCTTTGTTTTTTCAAAGGGCCGAAAATTTCAAAAATATTGACAAAGTGATTGATTCCCTAATTGACATTACAATGGCTTCAAGAATTAATCCCCACCCAAAGAATTACTACATGCGCGCTTGCTATCTGGACATAGAAGGTCGAAGCGCAGCGGCAATTCGCGATTGCACTCGGGCAATTGCTCTGGGCTACACCGACAAAATCGCAGTTTTGAAATTGCGATCAGATTGCTATCGCCGATTAGACGACAACAAGACAGCACTAATCGACATGAATGAATGCGTAAAACTCCAGCCTGACGCGGATGTTTACCTGCGCCGTTATAAGATACTGAGATCTTTGAAACAAATGGATGCTGCGATTGCTGATATTACTGAAGCTATTCATTTGGTAAGTAAAACATCTTCAAGCGCTGCACTTCCAGAATATTATTTCCTTAGAGGTGAAGCGCAAAGCGAACATGGAAGACTCGAAGACGCGCTTAAAGACTTTGAACAAGCGCTTTCACTTAATCCATATGATGAACGATACACGAACGCAAAAGCGCAAGAAATTCGTAAATTGACTAATCATGTAACCAAAAACAAATGAAGAACGGAACCGGCGAAAAATGCCCCAGATGTGGTGGCAACCTAAATTCAACAAACCAATCTGGTTCAATTACACAATGGGTTGCTAATTGCGCATGTGCGCTGCATGAAGCGCAAGAAGACGATCCCAATCTCGAAATTTGTCAGAAGTGCAAAAAGCGAATTAGTGCAGGCCGAGCAGGTTCACTGACACAATGGATTTTTCGCTCCGATCTTTGCGGCTGTGACATGCCGGAAACAGGAAAATCACGCATGACAATTGCCGCCGAAACGGCAGCGGCAAACGCGAACAAGACAACATCGAGGTTAGAAGAATCGGAAAAGGAACTCGATATTGATCCGGAGAAATTTCCTGTCGATAGATACGCACCTATATCTATTCTGGGAAGCGGTATGGCAGGAACTGTCTATCGCTGCAACGATCGTCTGCTTCGCAAAAAGGTGGCGATAAAACTGCTAACCAACGTCACTCCGGAGCAGCTCCTGGCTTTTCAAGGTGAGGCCCGGGCAGCAAGCAAGCTAAATCATCCCAATGTCGTCAAAGTCATGGATTTTGGTGTCACTGTCAGTGGTGCGCCATTTATGGTTATGGAGTTCGTTCAGGGCAACGACCTCGGTGGAATTCTTCATCACGAAAAAACGATCAACGTGACCGCCGCGCTCTATATTTTTGGAAGGGTTTGTGATGGTCTGGCAGAGGCACACAAACACAATATATTTCATCGGGACATCAAAAATTCAAACATCCTGGTTGGTGCACTGGAAAGCCACAAACCAGAAGTCAGGCTGATCGACTTCGGCGTGGCATCATTCCGATCGATTAACGATTCGAAGGCCGCAGCACAAGGCGCTACACTGGTCGGCACACCGGCTTTCATGTCGCCGGATCAGGCGCTGGGAAAGACTTATGATGCACGCTCAGAAGTATACAGTCTCGGTTGTGCGCTCTTCGAGGCACTCACGGGAAGCACTCCTTTTACTGGAAAAACAGCATTAGATCTTATCAATAAGCATGCGCACGAACCGCCTCCTCGACTGAGCGATATAAATGAGAAAGTCGATTTTTCCAATCAGCTAGAGAAACTCGTGGCCAAATGTCTCGAGAAAAATCCGAACGATCGCTACCAATCAATGGCAGAACTCAGCAGTGCTTTAAACAGCCTAGCGATAGGCGAACTGCCGGATTCAACAGTCTCGGCTGAATCGGAAAGTTTAAAAACAACAACAACTCCACCATCGCCTTCGAAAATTCTGCTCGCGTCAGGAATTCTTTTAATCGGTATCTGGAGTATTTTTAACTGGCGAATGCAGGAAAGTGAAATACAGTCTTCACCGCTGGCATCGAAGCAAACATCCAAAATCAGTTTAGCGGACAGAGCGCCCAAAGAGGCTTTCAGCGAAAGATTCATCAGACGAAAATATAACGGTATCAATTACATTGTTTCGACAGGTGATCTAATCGACGCAGAACTGGCAGAGTTGAAAACCGTTCGAGATTTCAAAGGCCTCTATATTCTGAGCGAAGAAATTACCGGCGCGGGGCTCGAAGCGCTCCAATCGAACCCAATTGAGTACCTGGAAATTAACAACACCCCGATAACCGACGATGGTTTTCGTGCGATTGCAAAAATCAAAGCACTAAAGCATGTGACGCTCGGAGACATGAATATCTCGGAGTCTCAGCTGGCGGAACTTAGTAAACTACCGGCGCTTGAAACGTTGGACCTGACAAACAGCACACCTTCAAAAAATGCATTGAGCGCGCTTGGCTCTTTTCCGAACCTTCGAACACTGGTACTCGCCAATGTGAAACAAACAGGTGGAGCGGCTCTTCGAGCGATCTCGAAACTCAAAAATCTAAAGAGTTTGAATCTCACTTTTACTGCGTTACAGCCGGCGGACTATCCGCAACTCCAAGGGCTTACTAGCGTGACTGCAATTAACATGAACGATTCGAAAGTCGACGATCGGGTGTTCGAATATCTCAAAGCGCTGCCACTACAAATGGTATCACTAGACCGAACGCAAATCACAGGAAGTGGTTTTCATTACCTGTACGACATTCCCAGCTTGAAACGTTTGAGCATCCGAGACTGCAAGAAAGTAACGACAGATTCGGTATTAAAACTGGTAGGAGCGATGCCGAATTGCACCATTGTCAGTAAAACCGATTAATCAATTAGCCCCTGCTAAATTCTTACTGAATGTAAGTCAAAACCGCGTTTCCCTGTTCAGCAGCTTCGCCATAAAACTCAGTCAAACCATCAAGATAGTCAATAAGAATGCCAATCTCTTCCTCGAACTCTGAGGCATCGAAGGAATAAAGATCAGCTTCGACAAATTCTTCTTTTGAATATTTCGTGGACAAAGCGTCCAAATCGAGCGTCTTGAGAGCCTCGGCAATCGCTTTAACAACGTCCGGCTTCATGCATCGAGCCGGACCATATCCAAATGCGTCAGGTCCGACTTCATCCCCGCCAAGTACTACTTGCGAGATCGGAACTTCAGGATCTACGTCCCATCCAGTTCCAGTCAAAAGAAAATGCACAGCCTGCCACGACTGCTGCAAATCGAAGAAACCAAAATTCTCATCATCGTGAAGATCAGACCAGACAATATCTTGGATGGCATCGGGATTTGCGAGCAACTTCTTAAGCTTGCGCTGGCTTATGCATTCAAAGTAAGCGCACATGCTCAAGTGGCATATCCTCAGTTGCGAACCAGACGACAATCAATAGCAGTGACGATATAAGTATAACTTTGACTGTTCAATAGTTCCTATCGCAACGTAAAGAAAGACCTGCCCCATATAGAGCAGGTCTCGAATATTCGGAACCAATTAGCGAGTGGGCGCGATTTAGAATACTAGTTCTCTTAAATGAGGAATCATGCGGCTTCTGCGTGTTTTTCGGCGCGGAGTGTGATCGCGGTGTGTGTTTTTTTGATCGGCATACTTTTCAGCATAAATCTGAGTTGCGACTTCTTCTCTTTCTAATTGAACGATTGCTTGTCGAAACCACATTCTCAGACAGCGTCTTTCGTCGTCTGTGATGGTTTCTTCTGCGAATACTTCTTCTTTCATTTTCCCGCTCCTGTGTGTCCGATGAAACTAGCAGCGCATCAAAATCACGCCATTTACCATTACTCACGCTCCTGATTTAACTGTTGCCGACTCAGACAATGAATCATGGCAACGCGTTTGAGCGAAAGCCTGCTCTCACTTTCACATCGAAACAACCGGAGTTGTCGACGGCGAGGCGCTCTACATGCACCCCTCGTGTGAGTCACTCTACGATTCTAATGGCAACTCTCGAACCAGCAACGCTTGACATCACCAAAACAAATTAGCTCTAGCTAATCCAAAAATCAAATCTGTAAACGATTGCTATCAAAGCGTTTCCAGACTTGAGATTTTCGTGAAAGTATTACTACTTTTGTTAAGTATCAGATTTTGCTCATAAAAGTCCGGCCAAAATGAGTCTCTAATCATCGAGGATAAAGAAATTTGGTAGATGAGCAGGGCATTTCGGACCGTTTATAGATGGTAATTCCCGAATCACGTTATCGAACAGACTGAGTTAGTTTAGAGATGGCGCAATAACGTTGCTTCTTCGTGCAAGAGGTCTTCGTTCGAAACGACCATGTTTAAACCGTTCTCGTTCGAACTCCTGGGTTCCGAACATTCTCAAATTTCGATTTAAACTCAACATATTCTTCTGAACTAATCGCTTAACGCCAGGTCGGTATTTCTCTCGACGAACAACCAGTTCATCGCGACGAACAAACCCGGAATCGCTATTAGCGGAAACCAGGCTAAGAAGATCAACGGCAAGCCGGTAAGCAGCCCCAACCAGCCAGTGCACACAGGATGTGACAGCAAAAATTCCAGGCGCGTTGGCGGCACATGATGCGAGGTACTCGCAGTCCAGCCACTGACCGTGATTTGCTCTTCCTTCTTCAGCTTCAATTTAAATGGCGCGGTCGTGACGAACATTCCGCGAACCATAAGGTAGAGTCCGAGGAGCGAAAAGCCAAGACCGACGTTGCGAATAATCTCCGCGGTAAGCGCATCGGTGACGATATTTCCGAGGTTTATCTTTTGGCAGAGAACCGCGCACATAACGAACAGCAAAAGGTATACGAAGATAAGGAGAACTCGAGTACGCGCCTTGCTGGCCTCGGTCCAAAACTTGCGCGGCTTCTTCTTCGGTCCACCCGCCAGTGATTCCTCTATTTGCGGAATTCGCGATACCATCTCTGAATCATCAACAGTTTTCAAACTATCAGCGCTATCTCGATCAGCAATATTTGAACCGACTCTCGCGGCAACGTTTAAACTGTCGGAATGAGGTTCGACAACGGTTTCATCCGGTTCTGAAACGGCGTTCAAAACTAGAGGCGAAGCCGCTTCGGATGTAACGCCAGCGGATTTACTCTCGCGGTAGCCGAGGCGCGCACCAGATACAGTGCCAACCAACAAACATGAACAATAGAAAACTAACTCTTGCCAATTGAGGACAACAAGACCGAATTCTTTACGAACGCCAAGAATAGGCACCACTAGCAGTATCACTACCGCCAGTAATCCGGCGAATGAACCTGCGAAGATCGCGCTCAGCTTCGAGCGAGGAGCCGGCATTTGTTAAACCCTAGAACAGTTCTCAGGAGCGTGCGCTTGTACCCAACACTTTCAAGCTATACCTTACCAGGCTTTCGACATCTTCGCTTACGCTCTCTTCCAGCTGAGCTTTGCGCAGCGCCATTCCGACTTCCGTAACTGTATATCCGAGGTTGGTGAGGATGGAGCGTACTTCTTCTTGAATGTCGGCCGCGACGGTAACTGGTTCCAGAGGTCCGCCCATTCGCGAGCTGAATTCCTCGATTTTTGCTTTCAACTCCAGAGCAATTCTTTGCGCGACTTTTGGTCCCACACCAGGAGTCTGACTTATCGTTTTTGTATCTTCAGAAAGAATGGCATCGACCAGAAGCTTAACGCCAAGGGTTCCAACAATTGCAAGCGCCAGTTTCGGACCAACGCCACTAACGGTTTGCAAAATCAAAAAGATTTGTCGTTCCTCTGCAGTTTCAAAACCAAACAGCGTGATTTCAGTTTCCCGCACTGACATAAACGTATGGATGATTGCTTCCTCACCCGGTTTCGCTACATTTAGCAAACTCCGCGTCGCCATCAGCAGTTCGAACCCGACACCTGAAACATCTATGACTAGCCGGTTTACAGCGCCACCGCTCAGGTCTTTAGAGTGAACGACACCTTTGAGAAAAGCAAACATATAACTCACACCACGTCACTGACAACAGCTAAGCATACGTCCTTGCATGGTGAAAATCTAATTGATTAAACGAAACTCGACAGGTCAACGCCGCTCGATATCGATCACAACACCGAAAGATATACGAAACAATTCACAACAGATGGGCGCACCGTCAAGTCATGTTGTCAAACAGAAGTCTACAAACAATCATGTTGACAGTTTTCAAAAGAAAGTTGAATGGATAGATCGTTTATTGTTAATCGAGATAGTTTGTCGGCGCATCTCACAAATTTAAACAAAAGCCGTATAAACTGCTCAGCATGGATCCGCATGAGACTCCTATTCATATAGACACGATGCTGGCGCTTCTCCTTGTCGCGTCGGCTACTGCCATGGTGATCAAGTGGGTGAGAATCCCGTACGCTGTGGCGCTCGTCATAGCCGGTCTAGCGATCGGCTTATCCAAAGTGCTTCCTCCAGTCTCAATGACGCCCGAGCTGGTTCTGCTGATCTTTTTACCAGCCCTCCTGTTCGAAGCGTCCTGGAACTTGGATATTAAAACACTCAAGCGAGATTGGCTCTCAATAAGCGTTCTTGCAACCTTAGGCGTGGTTGTTTGTATGCTCGGCGTAGCAGCGATTCTGCACTACGCATTCGGATTCCATGTCCAAACAGCATTGTTATTCGGAGCGATGGTCTCCGCAACGGATCCGGTTTCAGTCATTGCTCTTTTTCGCCAGATGGGCATAGATAAACGCCTGACAATGATTCTGGAAGGCGAAAGTTTATTCAATGACGGCACGGCAGTTGTCCTTTTCAAAATCATGCTGGGAATAATTATCTCCGGTGGCCAATTCGCGCCGGTCGATACGGTCGCAAGTTTTTTCGCTGTGGTGTTGGGAGGCGCTTTACTGGGTTCGGTCATGGGGTATGTCGCATCTCGAGTGACATCGGCCTTCGATGATCATCTCTTAGAAATAACCCTGACGATGGTCACTGCATATGGTGCATATCTTTTAGCGGAACAGCTTCATGTATCCGCCGTAATTGCCGTTGTCTGTGCCGGAATCGTCTTTGGTAACTATGGTAGCCACTCGGGAATGTCGGAATCGACACGGATGGCAGTCAACTCGTTCTGGGAATACGCGGCGTTTTTGGTAAACTCACTGCTCTTTCTTCTCATCGGATTACAAGTCCAAGTTCCACTCCTCATCCAGCACAGCCGCGAAATCGGTCTGGGTGTAGTTGCAGTCGTGGTGGCGCGCCTGCTGGTTGTGTATGGCATTTGCCCATTTGTTTCAACCGGACGCTTGCCAATACCAATAAAATGGCGTCATCTGATGTTCTGGGGCGGTTTGCGCGGAGCACTGGTAATGGCTCTAGCCTTGAGTATTCCCTTGTCTTTTCCAGAGCGTGAATCAATTATCAATATGACATTTGGCGTCGTGTTGTTTACGCTGCTGGTCCCAGGTTTGACGATGGAACCGCTTGTCCGTGCGCTTGGAATGGCGCCCAAGAAAAATGAAAGACCTGTAAAATACAAAGAATATAACGCCTTGATAATGGCTTATAATGCGGAATTGCAACAAGTCAATCAGTTGTATGAGAACGGCAAACTCTCAAAGTCTGCTTATCTGGAATGGCAAAAGCAGCTTGGTCACGTGATTTCCACAGTCGCGCACCAAATGCAAAGTTTGCATTTGTCTGATTCGTCGGCCGATCAAAGCCAAGATCGCCAGGTCAAAATAGAGTTACTCGAGAATCGCAAAGTATTCATCAATAACTTGGTCGTACAGGGCAAATTGAACGAAGATTCAGTCAAACATTTGATGGAAGAATTCGATTCGGATCTGGAACAGATTGCCACAGGTTCCGGAGCGAAATCCACGGTCACGCAATCGCCCTGAAACGAAATAGCAAAAGTGGCTCGTTACGCGAGTCTTGAGACTGGATAATAAGAATGCGAGCCATTTCGACAACTCTCCGAGGTTTACGAAATTTCCTAGCCGAAAATACACTAAGATAGTTGCACGACGCTGACCCGTTATATCACAAAACAGCCAACGTCGAGGCATAATCGTATTTCTATGCCACCATATACGATGCGAGATTCACAGTTCGGACGGTTAAGTAATCAAACGAAATTGCTTGGCCGTGGATACC
>CAZRMH010000096.1:0-21998 GCA_964600935.1 uncultured Candidatus Obscuribacterales bacterium | reverse complement strand
GGGACATTCTTGTTGCCTCAGTTGAGCAATCAATGGATCAGGGCAAATGGGAAGAGTCCGAACGCCTGGCCCTGTCAGCTCTAGAAGAAGCCGAGTGCTTCGAGCCCGACGACAGAAGACTTGGTATAACTCTGGAGCTGCTCTCCGAAATCTATTACATGACGCAAGAATATTACCGCGGCGCGCACGTCATCAGGCGTCTATTGCAGATGTACATTCGCTGCCTCGGGCCAGACCATCTGGATACCGGCACAGTGACTCACAATGCCGCAATGTTGTATCACTCCTGGACCAAGTACGACGAAGCAGAACCGTTTTACGTCCAAGCTTTGAGAATCAAGAAGAATCGTCTTGGTCGAGCTCATCCACAAGTAATGACTCTCCTTGGGCATTACATCCAGTTGCTGTACCAAACCAATCGCGTGAAAGAAGCGGAAGAACTCAAGGCCACGGCGATTGCAGTGTCCTCCGGTCGGTTTACCAGATCGGGACAGTGGAAGGCAATACCCGCGCAGCAAGACGCAGCGGTTGCCGCAGCCAAAGAGAAGTTGGAAGAGGCCGGTTAAACGCCGTTTCAGCAGTCGTTTATCGTATCGACGGACCTAACGGTTTCGTTTGAACCTACTCGTCTCGAACGCGTTCAAACGACTAACCGCACTCGATTTCAAACCGCCAAAAACGCGACGGGCTTGTCATTTTCAGCCTTAGCGATTCTGTAACAAACTACTGATATTGTGACCCCATCGGCAGTCAGTTTTTGTAATCGGCGGGTGTTGGCAAAATGATTGATTTCGTCAAACAGAACTATCCAACTGAAGAAGAAGAAAATCCAGGATTGAACTTTCTGAGCATTATCAAAGAGGAGACGCGAGATCAAACACAACTAGTAGTCGAATCAACCCAGATCAAAACATCGGCGGTATCTGATACCACTTCGACAAATGATGGTACCACCATATCGTGGACAACCACTGCAGATGGCGAGCAAAAGCCAATAAAAGCAGAGTTCGCCAATAAAAGCACATGCACATATGACTACTCGAAATCCGGCACTCTTCAATCAGCAGTAGTGAAAGACGAGACTGGAAAGGAAACCTGCAAGGTTTCCTTAAAGGGAAAAGAATACGTTTTCGAACGTGGCGGCAAAGAAATCGTCAAAGTCGATGCCTCCAGAGTAACTGTAAACGCTGATGGCAGCCTGGAAATCAAAACCGAGAACTTTCCAAGGAAAAATATCCGGATCGCTCAAGGGAAACTGGAAATCGAAGTCCGATTGTCTCCAAACAGCAAACCGGCTCGCAGAGAGGAGTGCCTCACATCGTCAGGCGAAGTGAAGGGCTATGAAACTGGAAAAAATGGTGCGGAATTACTCAAATTTCAAAGCTTTCCAAACGGAAGAGTTCTTACCTACGGATACGAAGAGAAGGACGGAAAAGCTGTTGTTCAGAGCATTACCGACGAACTCGGTGATACGCACCTTCTCTATCGCAAATCGACTGTCAACGATCAATGGACCTGCAACGGCAAACAAAATGGTGTAAGAATAACGGATAACGTTGGCAAGATTAGGCTTAGCGACAACTACCTGCCAAACTTTGAACCGTTCCTCAACCGCACGACAGAAGTGAGCGCCAAACCAAATGCACAACGTGTTGCATTGCAAGGTGCTATCGAGATGCAACAACGTTGCCGCGAAACGCTCAAACAGATCGTCGAGACAATGTTCGTTCCCGAAAAAGCAGCTATTGAGAAAGCCTTTATCGAGCAGGTCACTAAGAAAGAGGGCGAAATAGCTAAGCTGACGCCCGAACGTCGCGACGAATTAGCCAGAGAAATGAACCAGAAAACCTCTGCGGCATTTGATTTAAAATTCGAATCCATCAAGCGAGAGCTTGACCTCGAAACGCGGAGACTACAAGAATCCAGCAATCTAGAGAAGGTCTGGCCATCACTGAATACCACGAAGGCCTGTATGCAGGGCCTAAATCAGTGGGTGGATACGACAGTGGTACCACTGGCGATGCGCGCCAATGCAAGAAACGGTGGACAACTCGATGCAAACTCTCCGATTCCCACCCCAAAACATCCGAACAGCGATCAATTCGTCGCCGCCGCATATCTTAACGGCAGAGACTTTGCGGACTTTGGTGGAAAAATCCCGCCCCTTTTCCAATCAGATAAAATCCCATCCGCCACCGAAATACAACAACTGGAACGCAAACTGAAATGGTGCGAAGACAACTTAAAGCGGGACAGGGAACAACGCGTTAAATTCGAACTGACCGTTGTTTTGCCAGACCTTGCCAAAGAATACGGCTTGCCGACCCGCGCATTCAGCGAAGTTTGCGCAAATGACGAAGATAAATTGGCACGCCTGAGAACACGAATGGAGTTGCAAATTGAAGTCAAGGAATTGGCTCATTCAATTTTCGCCGTCAGAGAATCTCACAAGGATTTGAACATCAAATTGCCACCGAACTGCAAAATCGTGAAAGGCGAAGACGGACGTGAAAAGCTCTCCTTCAGCTGGACCGACAACGAGCACATCAATGGACAAGACAACCGCAATCAAGACAAACAGTTAGCCGAGTGGTTGAGAACCGAAGCTCCCAAGTTCAACAAAATAATGCAGCAGTATGCCGAGACAATCAACCTAGCGAACAAACGCATTATGTATGGAGATTTGCCAGGCAAGGGCTTCGCCAGCTTCGACAACGAAGGTCGCTTCGATGCGGTGCACGATGAGAACGGTGAGGGCAGAAAGGAAATCAATCTGCTCAGCGGTGGCTTTAGAGTCGAAGAAGAGGACGGCAAATTTTTCGTCGACGTTACCTGGCAACCGAAGAAATCTGAAATCTATAACTACCTGGATATGGGTGCGGAAAAGATTGGCAAGGAATCGGTCAAAAGATTAGGTCCTTTCGGTCCCAACGAGCCCGTAGCGGTATTCGACAGCCACGGCGAAATTCGACTATTGCCAGCGAAAGAATTGTCCGATTGGAAGCAAGGTCAGGCAGCGAAATATTGGGGCTTAAAAGTTGCCACTGGTCTAATTGACGCATCGATGGTCGTCGGTGCCGTCGCCACTGGTGGCACGGCTCTTCTGGCTGGACGAGCCGGATTGCGCATGTTGATGGGAGCAGTTACGCGAGGAACTCTAGGTGTCACTGGACTGATTGGCAACAACGCTAAAGTCATGAGTGACTCTGCCGGTCAGGATTTCCACAAGATACGCAGCATCTGTATGCTCGCCGACGTCAGTCACGGTCTTCTTTCAAGCGGTGTGCGCGCGGTAAAAGGAACAAAGGCGGCATCCGAAGTTTCTCTAAATGGACTAAAGGCACTCGAAGAGGCACCGCGCCTGTATAAAATTCCGGTCAAATTGGCGGTAGCCGCGACCGACAACAAAGTGCATCATGCCACCATGTTTGCCACCAATCTATTTTTCCTTCCGGTCGTTGGTGGAGACATCAAACACCAAATCGAAAAAATGTCTAAGCCCAAAGACAAGACACCAGAAGTCGCCCTCGGAAAAGCTCTCAATAAGCCGGACCCCGCCGATCATAAGAAGGTCGTTGAACGGCTGAAAGAGCAAGAGAGTCAAGAAACAAAACTAAAAGTCAGCGAAAATTATTTCGAGATGATCTTGTCTCAGGATAAGTTAACCGAACCCCAGCGCAAAAAAATCCTGGAACTGGCAGAGAAAGTTACCGGTATTGTCAAAGGAGAGATGCCAAAAGACCTCGCGGCGGGCGATGAAAGCGACTGCGAGAAATTAGAACTGGCGCGCAAAACTGCTAGAAAAAATTGCAACAAGGATCTGCTCGAGTCATTATCAAACGGCGACGAGTCGGTTAGATTGGCAGCAGCAGTTGGTTTGCTGGTTTTAAACTACAGTGACGAAGTAAGCAAAGCTGATCCCAAAGATAAAGCAACGATCACACTCGAGGGTCTAATCAGTCGGCTTGAGCGAGCACAAGTCTCCACTAAACCAAACGACCGGATCGTCGCTACCGATGCGCTTGTTCGCCTAACTGGTCAAACGGATAAAACCCCATTCGATAACGCTCGCGTCTGGATGGACGCCTTCAACGATCCGAAAGCAGACGCGCATACAAAAGCATACGCGGTGGTCAACCTTGCTCAATTCGCGAAAGTCACTCAACTCCTGGAACCATCGATGCTTGCCGGTATGTCGCCGGTGGAGCAAGCAAACTATCGGGAGAGAAGCGCCGGTAACAGTCCAGCCGACGTGATTCGATTCCTTAAAAATTTGTCTGTTGATAAAAGCGTAAGCGCCGATCTTCGCACACTGTCAGCGAAGTCTCTCGATATTATCGGGGGCGACGAAGGCATCGAAGAAATCGGCGTGCTAGCAAACCTCTTAAGCGTAGAAGAAAAACGCTGCGTCGATTCCATAAAACTCGGCACCAAAAGCACGTATACGGCCGAAATCCTCGAGCAAACCGAATGGCAGTTGCAGATGGATGAAATCGACGAGCAGTTGAAGGCTATAAAAATCAGACAATCGCTTCTTGATCCAGACAGTGCAAGAGACGTTCTTGATCTGAACAACCACATCATTCAGCTCTTCGAGAAGGGAGTTTCCGACGAAACAAAAATCGATAGTCCAACTATCAGCGAAGCCATCCGCTTACTCAATCTGGACAATCCGAAAAATCTTGATGATCAATCAAGAAAGGCATTGCTAGTATTTCTAGAGCGCCCTACGACAAGCGAAACCCAAAATATTAAGTTAGCAATTTTGGAGCGGGCAAAGCAATTAGTTGAAACTGATGAGCAACGCAGTTTGATCAAGAAAGTTTTGCCAGTCCTTATAAACCCACAACTCGGTAATTCACTGTACGCAAAAAATTCGCCAGAACTCAGACTAGCTGCAGTCGAAGCGATCAAGTCTCTTGGATTAAAGGACACCGAACTAAAGAATACTCTTCTCAAGGTCGCCGCTCCAGAAACAAAAGAGAACAATCTCTTCGAGGGTGACGCAAGAGTCAGATTAGCCGCCCTTCTAACATTGAAAGATTTCGGAGGTCGTGATTTCGATACGGCAATCGATAACACCATCGCTGGCGAAACAGATGTCGCGGTCAGAGCATTTGCCGAACACACGAAACTGAAAATGCATCGTCCCATTAGAGACTTGATGTACTTCCAAAATCGCGACCTCTTTGCCGGTGAAATTGAAGCAAATCAAGACCACAACTACGCCAACGGCGAATTGTTCCTCAAAGTGATCGAGCCGACTCTCAACACCATGCCTTTAAAGATCAAAACAAAAATCAAGGAATACGATGAGAAAGTAGTACCGGACAACGACATCGCAGGCAAGGGCACAAGAATAATTCGCACTGGACCTTTCGAACGCGAAATTGAAATCGAAAATCCAGCAAGAAGAACGTTTCTCCAAAAAGAAATTATTCAAACAGCCATCAATGGCGGCAAAAATCAAGATCTGGCAATTCAAGCTCTGTTTTTCATCGCAATGAAAAAACCACATGGTGTTCTTGCAAACCCGGCCGACGCGAAATTCCTCTACGAAAAAGCGGTCAATACTCTGTGTGACCTTTGCGAGCCAGGATCGGGCGCTCGAATGGCAACCCTGACCCGAATGAAATCGGTGGTGGCGTCGCCCGAAATCGATCCGGAGTTGCGTTTGCGATTTCTTCAGGCAATCGACAAATCGGTAAATAGCGAAAACGAGACCCGCAATCCAGGCTTAAAGGCAGCATTGCTGGATAAACATGCTAAATTCCTGGCAGATGTTCTAACCGTCGATCTCGGACTGAATGCAAATCAACCAGACAAAGATCATCGCGATCTCCAGGCGAGAACGAAGTTTAGAGAATATACTCTCGAGCGCATGCGCGATTGTCGTTCACCTTACTCACTACCGACACTCGATGGAATCAGCGTCAACAAGCGTAGCTTAAACGGCGTGCGCGAAAAAGCGGTGACTCTCCTCGCCGATTTGAGAGACAGTGTTGCCTTTCGTTTCCAAAACAGTACACTCGGCAATGGCACAGCAGAAGAGGCTACAGCAAGTGCTCGCGAAATGAATAACGCGATTTTAAACCCGAAGACATTGGATCAAACGGTTAATGCAATCATCAATGGTTCAAGTATCAAACCAATTCTCGCTGAAGATCCAAGAATCGCACCGATTAAACAAGCGCTCAAATGCAAGTCCGAATCGAAACATTCACCAGCCGCATTGTTAGCCAATGCACATGACAAGACAATTTCGGTGCGTGACGAAAACGGTTCCGAAATGATTCGCCTGGCCGCGGCCCTCGTTATTCTTCAGCCTCGCAATACCGCGTTCACTGCTGCAGATAAGCTCGAAGCCTTAAAAGCGTGCACGCAACTGGCCTGGGATGGTTGCGAATTCGGTTACCGCCGTGATGCAAAACAATTGCTAGAAGCAGAGATTGAAGCCGGCAATCCTCTTGCTCTGGATGCGCTCGCTGACATGGCTCTAAGTGGAAAAGGTTCATTTAAGGCGGCACAGTCATTACTGCTCGATTCGCTAAAATCCGACCGCGTCGAATCAAAACTTCCGGATGGTCGCACCATCGTAATGAGAAAGTGGTCAGGTCAACTCGTCGTTGAAGAATTCAATCAGAACAAACTTTTGAGAACTGCAACATCCGGGAGACCTTATTCCGACATGATCACAGAAGAGATGTTTAACGCTAAAACGCCGGAGAAACGATTTGAAATTGCCAGGAAACTCCTCAGTGATGAAACTCCGGAGGCTCTTTACGCGACGGACAGCCAAAGACGCGAAGCGCTTTCATTGATTAGAAACATGTCGCAAAGCAACGACATGGTAAAAACATCGCCGGAATTTCGCTTTGCATGCGCCAGATATATTGCCGGCACCACTGGTATCAATGCAAAAATCGGAGAAGAGTTTAAACGCGACGTTTTGAAATCAATGGTGGACCTTGCCAGCAACAACGACCGCAGCGCGATGGATTATCTCGCCACTCTGCCGCCATCGATGACGGCTCCTGCGCTAGAGGAACTCCTCCGTCGCCAACCGACAGTATCAAAGATTTCGGACTCTATGGAAGAAAGCAACCGCAAAGAACTCGAGAGAGCACTTAAGGTTTTGAACTCCGAGAAGGATAGAAAAGACATGATTGCTTTCTACAACTCTCGCTTAGGTAACACTCAAAAAATCGATGTCGTAAAAATGGCAGCCTGGGCAGAGACGGCAGGCAAAATTATCGAATCGTCGAATCAATCAACAGCAGCCACTGACGCTCTGCATATCGCGATTTATCTTGAAGCAGCAACGCATCTCGGTTGTGACCACCCGACGGTGAAAAAACTCAACATTGAAAAATGCCTGGAACGTTTGGAAAAGACACCGTCACCACTAATGGTGCATGCCGTGAAGTCCGTGGAAGATCCGCGTCTGACTTTGGCGAAGCCGGCAAAGGCCTCAGATATTCCATCCATGAAAGAAATCGATCTCTCGACGAAGCTTGCGGTCTCTGTCAACAACGCCAAAAACTGTAAGGATCCAAAAGTGGTCGAGCAATACGCACGAGTGTTAGACGCCCTGGCTCCGAAAGCTGTCGCTGTCTCTCTGCCTGGTTTCTTCAAAGATTATGCTGAGGTCAAAGCTCGCACAGGTGGTGCCGAAGAAGCGTTCGATCAAATCGGCGAAACAATCGCTGAAGACTTGATACGATTCCCGATTCAAACAAATAAAGATCTGAAATTTTCTCCAACTCCACAACGCGCCAGTTCCCTGATGGAAGCCATTCTCAAGCCCGTCGTAATGCAACACGCTCAGCAAAAGGAAATTGCCGATCAAGCGCGCCTCACTGCTATCAGGTCATTCCTTGAGCATGCGCCGCTCGCGTCACAAATGAAACTTGCAGATTCATTGGTTGATTCAGATCAACTATCACTCCGCAGGGCTGGCTATGCAGCCGTCACTCGCTGCCTGGAAAGCAAAGATCCAGGGCTCCGCAAACAAGCAAACGAATTGCTGGAAAAAGCGTACAAGGCTTCCCCGGCTCAAGCAAACGAAGCGTTCGAAGCACTTCTCGATACCGCAAAAACCGACGATGGTTTCAAGTGGATGATCAAAATGAGCGATAGAATCAACAATCCAAAAATCAAAGAACAAATAGATATTTATAAGAAGTCGATCAAGCGCTGATTTGGTTTCAATATAAAACTCCGATTTTAAGGAAATTCGACTGCAGTTTAGCGATTCGACTTCAATCGAATCCTATCCAGAGCCAGCTATTCTTCGCAAAGCTGTAACAAATTTTCGATACCGTAATATCCATAGAAAACGAACCGTTTCTATGTTTTTATCGGAGAAAGAAAATGGCGGATCAACTGGATAAAGTTTCGCGTGAACGTGAAAAACCGGATGTGAGTGGACTCAATTTCCTTGACTTGATGAAACCCGAATTACTTTCGAAACCAGCTGATGAGCCACCAAAAACGGTATCAGCAGATGTCCCCGAGAACCCGAACTCTCTGACCCTTGAAAGAGCTCAAACAATTGCTCAGCAAGGCGCGAATTGGACCAACGACGAGTTTTATACTTTTGTCGAAAAAATGAGCAAGGTCGATCAAGAAGTGGCGCTCAAATTATTTTTGAGACCGCCTGCGGAGGTGACCGAACTATGGCTATCAACGCTGAAGCGAGAGGCACAGAACAACGCAGATTTGAATGACTGGTTTAAAAAGGAGCCAAATCTCAACCGCAAATTCGAGTTGTCGCCTGCCGTTCTCACCGGGTTATTCGGACCCAAACCCGTACAAGAGCTTAAAAACTTCGTCGAACTCCTCGACCGAATCGGAGATCCTCATCAGTCGTTGAGATGGCAACAGAATATTATTCCGCAAGAAGCATTCCTAGTCGCCAATTCACCGCTAAAGCAATTACCGGACAATGTTGTCTCTGATTTGATCAAACTGCGATTAGTTTCCAGACATCAATTGGAGAAGCTTCCCGCCGCTGACGTGCAGCGCCTACTGCCGGCGGCAAAAGGTTGGGCGGTCGACCCGTCGCTGCCACTAAACTCAGCAGAGCGAATCGGTAAACTACCAATTCTGGATCGAATTGCCGCTGCAGTTGCATTGCATCGACCTACGGAGGGCACTAAGGTTCCCGAAGTCACCGACCAATTCTTAAAAGAGGTTGTTGAACCTCTAAAAAGAGAACAAGACGCAGTTCTGAAAAAATTTGGAGAAATAGCAGCAGACACATCGGAAGGAAATCTCAGAAATTCCAGGTTTCAAGCACTAGTTGAACTAATGCTTCCAGATCAAAAACCAGATGTTCAACAAAGCATCACTAAAGAATTGAGCGGTCTAGTTGGTCTGGCAGGAGACAAATCGAATCCAACTGACGTCCTCAAATCACTGAACGCCAAGGTTTTTCAAAAGTCTCTGGAGCAAAATCCCAACGCTCCAGCTAATGCACTAAAGCTTGCTATGATTTTCAAAAGCGAAGATCAACTTGCAGATTTTTTTAAAACGAGAAGCAATAACGACGTCAACGACCTCATGTCCAAGTTTAAACTCAACGGTGCCAAGGAGACCGCTGGGCTTGCCGATTGGCTGCTACTCCCGCTCGATCCATTAACTGATCATTCCAATGACGTTAAAGTTATGTCGTCTTGGAGTTCCTTAACCGAGAACCAACGAAAATTGGGACGCGCCGATTTAATTCAGTGCGTAAATGATGTTTTCAATTTGACCGGGCTTGATGACGTTGAACGATTCGGACCTCATGAATCAGTCGATCATTTCAAGACAATTTTCAGACTGTTCGAGCGCTTTCCAGGTTTATCTGCAGCGGAGATGATGGTGCTTTCGAATGTTGCGGTCCATCAACCCGATATTGCCGAAACGTTGAAACCTGAGCACCTGATGGACGCAATCAAAGGTTGGAAATACGAGGTTCGATTTCCACCAGAACTTGCTGCAAAAGTGGGTTCAAGTAAAAACGTTTGGGAGCAGGCTGCAGCGAAGCTTGCATGGCAAGAGGCTTCTAAAGATGCAGGAAAGGACGCTGATGTTTCAAAGGTTTTGGAACGTTATGCTCCAGCGTTCGATCGAATCAAGGGACTCGGAAAACAGAACGTTTTATTGCAACTGGGCGATCCACATGTCGCAGTAAAATCAATGTTTGGAACACTTGAACCAGAAATGCAAGATTCACTCGCCAAGCACGTTATGAACCTGCATTCAACGGACAGAGAAAACGCCGTTAAAAAACTTTTGGGACTCTCTTCTAGCGCATTTAGAGATTCACTGACGCAATTACGAGCAGAGAATTTCAATCTCGACTGGCACATAATTCAAAATGTCGCAGATCAATGGCAGCCCGCATCGGCCTACGGACTGGCTTCTGTGTTCGGAAAAGACTGGAAACAATGGATGGACCGAACTGCGAAATTAGGCATCGACAGCCACGATGCAACATATTGGCTGCCGCAAAGATCACCCAGTGATAATCTCGGTCTGAAAGAATTTTTGTTTAAACACATTCAAACTGATCGGACGAAATTAGAACTCGTCTCGAAAAAATGGCCGGAAATGACTGCCGAGCAGCGTAAGCTTCCGCTGGATGCGATGCTCACTCTATTTCGAGAACAGGCTTACCTGAACAATCGCGATAAAGGTTTTTCAGAAGAAAACGCAAAATGGGGCGTACACGAACGCTTCTACAAGCAGAGAGAAACCCGTTTTCTCGCCGCGCGCGACACGCCATCACCATTTCCAATGGATAAATCCTGGGAGAGTGGAAATCTAAAAGGATTTTTCCTGCCGCGGAATGATCCGCGTGGTCTTTATCTTGGACAGCACACTGGTTGCTGTCAGCATCCCGACAACGTCGGCGCACCATGTGCATGGCATGGTCAAGAGTCGCCGGACGGTGGATTCTTCGTTGTGGTTGATAAGACGAAACCTGACAAGATCCTCGCGGCCTCCTGGACATGGGTTTCCGATGATGGTGGTTTATGTTTCGATAGCATCGAATCAAAGAGTGTCGCCGGAAACGAAAAAGATCTTGCCACGGTTTACAAGCAAGCAGGCAAAGAATTATCGTCAAATTTTCACACAGTGACTGTGTCGAAAGCGTCTAAGTTCGGTCCATTGAGCGCGCATATGAATGACTGTCCCGCTGCCGGAGAGAGGGCATTACCGCTTCCTTCGAACTATGCAGGACAATATTCTGACGCAAAAATGGGAAACCAGGTAGTTCTTGCCCACAACGACAAAACACCTAAGCGAAACGGCTTCGATAATCAGTCCTGGATTCGTGGTGGAACCGATAACGACGTAATTAAAATTACGGAACTCGCAAAAGAGATCTATCAAAGAGGCTTCGAACATCTGGTTCCAGGCGACATCGATCTGATGTTGCAAACTAGAGAACATGGTCCTGTCGGTTATGCAATTTTGGATCGCGGAAAAAAACAAATAAACGATCTGGCGCTGCTGTCCGCTCACAAAGATAAATCTGCATTGCTACTACAGGCGGTGACCAAACAAATTGGAGAACTTGGCGGAGTATGGCAGTGCAATGCCAGAGAATCTACTAGCTATGAGCTATTGCAGCAGGCTGAGAAAAAAGGGCTGATTAAAATCAGTGAAGTAAAACCGGCTGCTGATGTAAACGGTGAGAAAGTTTTCGCGGTCAAATTCGAAGTAATTAAACAAGCTGTACGTCCACCTGAGGACAAGGCTCTCGATGAGAAAGCTGGAATTGCCAAACAGGAAAGACAAGCTGTCACGCGCCCGGGCAATGACAATGCGGGTTCACGTTTGACACCAAAAGCAGCCGTCGAGTTGAACAAACAACTGGCATCGGCGATCGAAGTTCATGCTCCGGAGAAACCTGGTGGTGGCAAACAAAGCCTGACCGATTTAACACCAGAACTATTTACAGACGTTCTAAAATCAGCCCTCACCAAGATGAAGAACAGTTCCGATATCACCGACGCCGACCAAAGAGTAATTGAAGAGCTAGAAAAAACTCTGGAGTCACGAGGTCCTACAGACTTGGCGCGCGTGACTAAACTTCAGACTGAGTTAGCCACCCTTGGTAGTCTGGAACCGAAGACAAACTCCGGCACCGTCGCCGGTGCCACCAATCCGGTACCTCAACAAAACCCAGCCACCAGAGAGGCTACACCAAAAGCGACAGCACCACTACTCCCGCATCTAACTATCGTCACGGAAGCGGCAGAGAAGAAGGCAGGTAGCGAAATCAAAGACGGAAAAGTGGTATCACTGCCGGAAGAAAAAATGAAAGCACCTGATACCAAAAACAATACCGCGAAAAAGCCCGGGTTGAAGACCGCCGCAAAAGTTACGGTTGCAGGACTTGGCGGTCTGGTGGGGTTGGGAACGCTCGCCGATCAAGGTTTGAAGTGGTACGAGCAACTAAGTGAAGAGAAGAAAGACGAAAAGAAAGACGAGAAGAAAAAGGAAAAATAGCGAAGTTAAAGCTGCATCGGCGCGCAGGTGAAACTTAAAACTTCAGGTCAGTAATTCGGCGCAAGCACCTTCTCAAAGTATTCAAACAGTCCAAGACGATTTTAGAGGAATCAACGGTATGCCAGATCCATTAGAGAAAAACTCGCCAGACCTTGCAAAACCAGACGTTCCTGGACTGAATTTCCTTGACCTGGTGAAACCAGATGCAATACCAGCACCTCGTGAAGTAAATCCGAAGGCTCCACCATCTTCCAATCCGCTAACACTAGAGATGGCGAAAACACTTTCAGCCAATTCGACCAAGTGGACTATCGATGAAGTGGCAAAATTCTCAGAAGGCATGAACCCATTCGACAAGAAGGTAGTCTTCAGAATCTTTAATACTAAGGCAAACATCACATCAGAAGACTCCTTGAACCAAGTAAAAGAGGCTGTGGTTCAAGGGCAGCAACTAGTCGAATGGTTTCAACAAAAGCCGGAACTCTCCAGCAAATTTGAACTCTCTCCAAGCCTTCTGACCGCCCAGTTTGGCAATAGACCTCTTCAGGAATTCAAAAATTTCGTCAACATTATGGACAAATTTGGATACCCGGATCTCAAATTGACTTCGCCCGGTCAGATAAACATACAAGAGGCTTTTCGCGTAGCGCAAGCCCAATCGCTAGCACAACTGCCGGACTACGTCGTTGGCGACCTGATCAAATTCAAGATCTGCTCGCAACATGACTTACAAAAGCTAACCGCAAAAGAGGCAAACGAACGCATTCCAAATGCAATTAAGGGCTGGAGAATTGAACCAACCCTCCGACTTGCCGATGCAGAACGAATTGGTAAACTCTCACCACTCGAGCGAATCGCGGTAGATTTAAAGTTATCGTCGAATTACAACAGCAAATCGGAGCTGAACTGGTCAGATGAAACTTGGAGAGAACTTAAGGATTCGGCGACCACAAATCCGGAAAAACTGATTGAACGATTTTCTGAAATTTCGTTTGATATGTCACACGAAGGCATGCGAGCAGCACGGTTTCAGCTGCTAGCCGAAGCAATGTTACCAGGACAAACTGCCATGACCCAAAGGTCAGTCGGTGACTGTTTAAACACGCTTACGCAGGTCAGATGGCCTGCTGCAGAAGAATCGATCAACCCTTATGAGCTCTTAAAACGAATCAATCCGGAAATCTTGAAAGTCTGCCAAAGTGCTAACTCCGACGCCAATGAGATAAAAGAAAAAACCATCGATGACATCAAACTTAGTTTGTTGTTTCAAGATAAAAATCAGCTTGGTAATTTTCTCAAAAATCGAACTTCAGAGGACGTTGTAGCACTTTTGAACGAATTCAAACTTGAAAAGGTCAAAGGCGCTGAAGGACTTGGAGAGTGGCTTGCCTCGCCAAACCCGAACCGAAATAAACTCGCTGATATAAACGTGGTAAAGAATTGGCCATACCTCACAGAGCAGCAAAAAAAGTTAGGTGCTCCAGAACTTTCAGCTTTCATGTCTGATGCACTCAAGCGAGCAGGAACAGGAAATAGCGCAGAGGGTCTCGGGTTTGGTGGTGGTCACAAACCGGAATATTTTAAAACGCTCTTTCGAGCTCTTGAGCTTTACCCCGAAGTATCAACGCAGGGCTTGAAGATTCTATTGCACGCGTCCTCATGTCAGACAAATTTTTCAGAAACACTGAACAAAGAGATGTTGCCTGACGCCATAAAAGGATGGTCTCTCGAGTGGAAACTTCCAATCGAGATGGCAGCTAAGGTTGGCAATATGAAATATGCATGGGAACGAGCTGCCGGAGCACTCGCATGGAGAGAAATCGCTAACCAACCAAACGAAAGTCGAGAGCAAAAAATCCAACGCTTTCCGGAAGTATTTGAGCGCACAAAATCGACTGGTAAGATAAATGTCCTTTTGCAATTTGGCAATCCATTTATCGCTGTCGATTCATTATTTCCGACGATACCGCAGGAGTATAGAACCCAACTTGCCAGGCTCTGTCTTCGAGATCAGGGACAGATAGTAGGTGTGGACGGAATAGGTCCGGCTCCTGAAAATCCAGTGAAGAAACTAATTGGACTGCAAGCTGGAGTATTTCGCGATGCTCTTGCTCTACTCCAAGGAGATGGCGAAAACGTCAGACCACTCTGGCATGCACCGGCTGCTTTTGGCTTAGCATCAACGTTTGGGAAGGATTGGAAACAATGGCTCGACAGAATGGAAAAGCGTGGAGTTAACAAACACGACGCAACTTACTTTCTTCCGCAGCGTTCTACAAAAGAAAATGAAGGGTTGAAGGAATTCCTTTTTAAGAACGTGGAACGCGATATAACCGACCTTGAGACAATTGCAAAACGGTGGACGGAACTAACTCCGGAAAAACGAAAGTTGCCGTTTAAAGAACTCCTCCTTTACGTTCAATCCGTGCGCTACATAAACGCTCGAGACAGCGAATTCGCTGCAGAGAATGCTCGCTGGTCCGTGAGTCCAAAAGACTACGCACAAAGAGAGAAACGGTTTTTAATCTCTCGTGACACTCCATCGCCTTTTCCTATGGAAAAAGTCTGGGAGAGTGGCAATTTACAAGGATACTTTCTACCTCGAAATGATCCGCGAGGACTTCATCTTGGGCAGCACACAGGTTGCTGTCAACATCCAGACGGCGTGGGTGCATCATCGGCCTGGCATGGTCAAGAGTCGCCTGACGGAGGATTCTTCGTCGTAACAGACAAGTCAAAACCAGGAACGATAATAGCTCAGTCCTGGGCATGGGTATCTGATTCTGGTGGCATGTGCTTCGATAGTATCGAATCAATCAACTTGGCAGGTCGAGAAAAACAAGTCGCGGAAATATACAAGAATGCAGCAACCGACCTTGCATCGACTAAGTTTCACACAGTGACGGTTTCTAATTCTTCCGCATTTCATTCGCTAAGTCGATACATGCCTAACACGTCACAACCAGGGAGTGATGCGCTTCAACGCCCTGGAAATTACAACGGCTACACTGATGCATTTCAAGATAAACAGATAACACTAGCGAAAAACGACAAACTCGAAAAGCGATCAGATGTAGAAAAACAAGTTTGGGTCAAAGCTGCAGAAAACGGAGACCAGCACAAAATGCGCTCGATTGCCGAACGAGTATATCCCGAAGGATGGCGGACCGTTCCCGATGGCGACCTGAATATAGTGATGGAAAACCGGAAGAATGGCACCATTGGCTATGCTGTATTGGACACGGAAACAAAAACAGTTAATGACCTTGCAGTGCTAACAGACCATCGGAACCAATCGCCGCTGATACTACGGACGGTGTTGAAACAAATTTCTGATATCGGCGGTGAATGGACTTGTAGCGCCAGGAGCTCGACGAGTTATGCACTTCTTAAGTTAGCCGAGAAGCGCGGAATGATAAAGATCTTGAGTGAAACTCAAGACGGTACTATGGCTGACGAAAAGATGTACGCCATCAAGTTTAAAGTGATACCACCGGCCAGTGCACCTTCGCCAGCGCCAGTTCGCGTCGGCGCAGAGACAGCGCCTTCAGGCGTTCAACCTGCACCAGAACCGACGAGACCAACTCCACCTGAGGGCAGAAACAATCAGGAACTACAGCTATCAGAACCGGCGACAGCAGAACTCAGAAAGCAACTTGCTTCTGCGACTGCATTAATCGCAAAACCCAATTCTGAATCACAAAAGCTGACCCCTAACGATTTCAGAGAAGCTCTTGAGTTGGCGCTAACTAAAATGAAAAACAATCCGGACATTCCAACTGGCGATCTGGTTTTAATCGACGGATTGCAAAACGCTTTAAATTCCTCGACACAGGAAGATGTAAAACGGATAACCGAACTGCAAACACAACTGGAAATCCTTGCAACGTTGGAACCGAAGTTCAAATCGCCCGAGGTCGACTCTGCATCATCTAATCAGACCAAGAGTGAAACAGCAACGACTTCGACGAAGAAGCCATCATCGCTTCAGCTGCCTGAGCTGACAATCGTCACGTCAAAGACAGAGCTAAAAGCTGGCACAGAGAAGAGTTCCATCATTTCGGAAAACGAAAAAGCCCGCGACAAGACGGCAGCGAAGAAGCCCGGAATGAAAACAGCGACTAAAGTTGCAGTTAGCGGAATCGGCACTATCGTTGGTGTCGCCACTGTCGTACAGGGAGGACTGGAGCTGTACGAGACGCTGAAAAACAGAGACAAAGATAAAAACAAGAAAGAGAAAAAGTAGTTTGTCAGAGCGAACAGAACAAATATCGCACGACCCTAGAAGAAAGAATCCACTATTCCTGCCCTGGAAAAAACATCTCCTGACCGCGAAAAACTCGAACATCCTGAACTATGCCGCAGGAAGTTCAGTTCAATTCGGCTCGTCGCTTTATCCGCGGCGTCCAGACAGTTGGTTTATTTGAGCAGCCACACTTCGTCTGTAATCGCCATGAATATTTCTGCGTTGATTGCCCCATTTGCCTTGTTCCGGAATACTCTCAACCTTTACGTCAAGATGTTTAACCGTCATTCCCATGCCGATTGCATTAGCCGCACCCTGCGAGAGATCGAGAACACGAGCATGAGTTCTCGTCCCGTCAGGACGCTTGACCATATCGCCAGCGAATGGACCGTGGTCATTGACCACTACACGAACCTCGCGACCATTTGAAGGATTGGTTATTTTGAGCACCGTTCCAAATGGAAACTCTTTACTGGCTACTGTCATCTGATTCTTATCGAAAGGCAGACCACTAGCCGTTTGACGACCGGTGTTGTAAACGGAGGTCAATCCTTTGAACTGATCGCCGACTTCGTATCTGGTGTCATATGCACTCTTGAGTCGACCAGTTGGAACGTCTTTTTGTGCTGGTCTATCGAATGGATCGATCAAACCGTCAGGCAACTTCCATTGCTCGGAGTTCGGCTTTATCACCTGGTCAAGCGGAGTTCCTTCGCCTGGCAGTTTCCACTGCTCAGGTTTTACAATCGTCTGCGATTGATCGACTGGTGTTCCGGAATCAGGAGATTGCGGAACGATTTTGAACGGGAACGGTTTGACATCAACTGCTGGTGCGTCACCGGGTGCTACTTCGGATCGAGCCTCTGGATTAACTAGACTACGAGTTTCGCCAGGGGTAATTTCCCAGGAACTGCTAGATGACGGTTTTCCATCGTTGACAGGCGGCTTCGCATCATTCGCCGGTGGCTTCGCGTCATTCGCTGGCGGCTTCGCATCATTGATTGGAGGCTTAGCATGTCTTCGAGGTGTTGCATCACGATGATTAGTACGTGCGTGATCTGCAGAGGGCTTTGCCTCACCACTCATCAGCCGTTCTTGAATTCTTCCGCGCAATCCTTCGTCTTTAATAGAATTCAAAACTGAACTCATGTTTTTCTGAGTCAACAACTCATCGCCACGGTTAAGGTGTTTCGCTTTTGCGTTCTCAGGTTGCGACTTCCAACCATCCTTCAAAGCGTTCTGAAATTCTTTGATTTCGGTTTGATTGAATCCTGGTCCTAGTAAACGCGATGCAACTTGGTGGTAGCCTTCTCGCTTTCCAACTTTGCCAGCGTCGAGAGTATTTTGATCGAGTGCCAGAGAGGGTTTCGCTTCAGCATTCTGGCCTGGTTTCGCTAGTTCAGGTTTCGCATCCCCCGGATCCGGCTTGGTTCTTCCATCAGCTAAAACTTTGTCGCCATCCATGATAGATGTCTGCGGCAAAGTCAGACGAGCAGCCGGTCCAAGGAGGTCCGAAGACTTGTTGGAAGTAAGGCTGTTTATTTCCTGCATGCTGATCTCCGGCAATTTGCCAGACGGACCAACCTCGCAAAGCGGATTGAAAACACTTTGTACGTCTCTGGAGCTGGTCAAATCAACATCGAATGTCGATTGCTGCGGCTTCAATGCTGGCGCGTGTTTCTCCGCCGCCTCGGACTGCGGGGCAACTTCAGATCCCATAAAGGCGAGACCTCTTCTATCAATAGTAATGGGGTGGTTCGGGTCGGGCGTGAGTGCAGTTAGTGTGGCTCACTCTCACAAACTAACAAACCATCGTGAGTGCAACGTGACAGACAGCAGTAGGATGTGACAAGAGTTCCACAGCCGGCGCAGGGTGGGCACAAGAAAAGCCCGGGCGCTTGGCCCGGGCTTTCGTTTACCCCATTTGCAATTTCGACAACACCCCTGATGTCTAATTGCAGTTCGAATGGCTGGCTCAGGCAGAAACTGCGTGAGGATGGACTGGCACGACTGGGGCGAAAGAGCCCGAATCTGTGGCAACAATTTTGGAGTCCGATTTCGGGAAAAGGCTGAGCGGACGGCACTCGGCATTTTGCCAGTGGGCGTTGATCATACCTTTCTTATACAACTCCTGGTGGGTCGCGAAGAAACAATATTTCGCGAGACTGGAGTTTGTCATTTGTGAGATCTTTGTTTGAAGTTCTGCCTGGGCGTCATCATCACGGGTGACCATGAGCAGCATTTCGACGCCGTTTTCAGAGACAGCTTTTTCAAGACCAGCAAGAGTCGCATCATCACAGGATGGGTTGTTAACCAGCCCGATATCGTATGCGATACCATTGCTTTCGAATGAAACTTTTGCATCCAGGCTGAACTTGGCTTTCTCCTCAGCTTTGCAAGTTTTCCACTGAACGTTTGAAACTTTGCCCTCATTCTTCGCGATCAGATAAAGCATTCTGATGTTTGCTACTTCGAGATGGTGACGCTGCCAATTTGCATCGAAGCGATCGACCTCATCTTGCGGCTTTCCGGCGACACTCTTCGCCATCGGGGACAACATATATACAAGAGGTTTCGTCGGTGTGGTCCACCATGGCAATTTGGTGCCATGTCTGTGGCAAAGGAGATAGTCGAGATAGAAGAGCTTCCTTAGCCGATCTCTGATGAGCACCGGTTTGTCTTCTTCCGTGATAAACCATGAAATATGTTTTTCGAGCAACACTTCGTGCTCGTCAATTAGATTAAAAATCAGGTGGTCTCTGTCATTGAGCTGAATAGCCATGTCTGCCTCGCTGGGGGTGTTTTCTTTAATAGGGTAGTTACTGGAATTGAGTGAGTGGTCATACTGCTTTGAATAACTTAGCGGGGTAGTTTTCCGCCAACGCTTTTGATTTCTTCCTTGGTCGGGTTTCCTAAGATGTACTGTTGAAGGGCATCGTCTTCTTTTCTGACGTGAACGTGATACTTGCTTCTGAGGTCTCGGTCCATTCCTATAAGAGTTGTTTGCATCACCTTTTGAGCTTTCGCTCTCTGCTCTATTGCATTTAAACCGGCCTCGAGCTCTTCAATTGTTTTGGCGGCCCGACGCGGTTTCAGAAGGTCATCGTAAATTGCTGCTGAGTCAGCGAACCAATCGGCAGTCAATTTTGCATACTCTTTGAGATCTGCGCAGGTAGGTGGAACTTGCACGTTTCTCAAAACAAGAGCTAGATATTTGTACTTTTGGGACACTCGACCTGCCACGGTCGACCATTCTTGAACCCGCTCTGATTCCTGGTTTAAAGGACGATTCAAGATTGCTCTTTCAGAAGATGTCTTGCTGTTCAGCACGACGGTTTTGTCGAATTCTTCGAACCATCTAACAGCTGGGTCATCTGTGTTCGACATGATTGCGTTTGCACCGGCTCTACCCATCGGGTTTTCCGGCACGGTGGTCGCTCTTTTAATTTGAGCTCTGCGAGCAGCATCTGCAGCATTTCCAGTAGAGTGAAACTCTTCATTGTGAGGCTGAGCCGCTACTGCTTCGATTGCGGCAAAGTTGAAAACGATGGCTGACAGCACGGAGGCGAAGACAACAGAGGTCGTCGTTTTCTTCATCTTCAAGCTGTCTCTACCGTTGTTCATCATCGATCTTTTCCAATATTCCAAATTTCAGGGGACAAAACTTCTTCGCTCGTTTCAAATGTCGTTCTTAGTGACCGTAAAGTGGCTCTACTGGAACTCCACTTCTGCCACCACCGCCACCACCAGCAGGCGGGTCAGGTGTATCGGAGCGAGAGACGAATGCGTCTTGTACTTGAGCGGTAGATGGTCTTGAAACGTTCTGCGCCGGGTTATCGCTGTTGGCGTTGTACGTATTCATCTGGACGATCTTATAGATGGTATAAGCCGAGAGAAGCATCATCATGCCTGCGGCTGCGCCGAATACTCTTGATCCACCATACGGATTACCCATGACCATCGAATAGGCTGCCATCGACATAAATATAGTGGCGACAACTACACCGAGGATAACGAGGTAACGAGAGAAGGTCCAAACAGTCGGTAGCGGATGGTCAGGAGTGTAGCCGTAGAGGCTGTTGCGGTCTGGCTTCGGATAGCCATTTCCTGGCGAATCGCTGTTGATTACTTTGCGACCACCACTGTTGGTGGCTTGGGGATATGGAGCAAGCGCATCATTTACTTGTTCCATTTGCGCATCACTGGCGGTGGCTTCGATTTGTTGCTCGCCGGAGCGCATGTTGACACCGAGAATGCCTTCAATCTGACTGATAGCATCATTGCTCAAAGTGTCAGGACGAATGGTCGTGACTTCTTTTTCACCACGAGCACCGGTGTGATATACACGAACGATACTGCGATCTTTGCCGGTGCCTGTTGGAAAGCTGTGCCCAGGACTGGCATCGGCTGTTCCTGATGGCGGGCTCATGGCACCACCAACGTCACCAGGAGTTACTGGGGATGGAGTGCTGCCATCACCTATTGGAGGCGGAGTTGGAGCACCGAACACTTGTGCATTTGCCGAGGTCGAAAAGCCGATGGCGAAGATAATGGCGACTACTAGCGCCAGTGCGCTTCGTGTTAGTCGTTCACTAAATCTGGTCTTCGCTTGCATGTCCCTGTCCTCATCAAAAACAACTTTAGTGATACTTTATTTTGTTCTTGCCTTGTGGTCTACGAGGGTTCTACGTACTTGGCAACAAATTTCTGCGTTTTTATCGTGCAATTACGTAGTCGCTCACTAAATTCCTCTGATATTTCGGCTAAACCTGAAGAGTTATCAGGCAAGGATAAAACCAACCGTTGACCTAATCCTGGCGGGAAAACTGACTTGTGGGTTTCAGCAAAATGACGATGTCTCAGGGCAAAAAAATCGTCGTGGTTTAAAACGAATCCAAGAACGTTTTCAAAGCTCTTCAGCAATCGCATCTCGAAAGGTTAGAGCGGAAACTAGGATTGCTCACACGAACAAAACGCCCCAAGAAAAAACCCAGATCGCAGAATTTAGTCGATGGTCGGCTAACTCTCGCTACCTGGGCCTGGTTCTCACCGATGCTCTGGCTAAACTTTCGCGACGCGTCAGTTTTCAATGAAGGTGTATGAATTTGCGCTCTAACGCGCTTTTGTTTTGCATCTCAAAACCCGCCTATACAGGGGCTTTCCAAGTTTCATTAGCGATCCGGAGTAGATCCGCCGCCGTCGTTTCCGCTGACAATCACCGTATCAGTTCTGGGCATCGGTGCGA
>CAZRMH010000095.1:0-22469 GCA_964600935.1 uncultured Candidatus Obscuribacterales bacterium | reverse complement strand
CCCCCTGCTCGCGTCAAGGCTGAGCGCCGATCGCGCAAGAAGACGCTTTGGACGAACGGGCTCGCCAAGCCAAGACCGCCACTGAAAAAACTCGGGGGACCTCCCCCTGGTTCGTTCCAGCTCCGGCGCTTCACCAGGTCACCACAAACCGCACGGACGCTGTTCCCCCTGGGAACTAGTTCGTCGGTATTTTCGTGTTTTAAATAAGTTGCTCGCGACCATTTGCGGGCGATATTCCCTGGACGGACGACCTCTCGTCCGTCTTCTCTCGTGTTCGCCACTTCGCGAACATAAACATCCTAACCGGGTAACTCGACCATGCAAACATTCCTCATCATCCTCGCCGTTCTCGCCGTCCTTTTCATCGCCGCCGTACTCTGGATTCGCTCCAAGGTCCGTCGTGGCGTCGCCTGGCTCAAGGTCACAGTTCTCGAAAAGGGCGTCGAAGAGCTACGCCTCAAGGTCGCCGCGCCCGATGCCGACCCCGAGCTCGCCCCCCTGCTCGAACGAGCCGAGGCCGCTCTCAACAAAGCCAAGGCCGCATACAGCAATGGCGACGTACGTGGCGTCTCCGAAGCCGCCGACCCCATCCTCAAGGAACTGCTCGAGCGCGTCGCCAAAGCCGAAAAGGAAGCGAAAGACGGCATCGTCATTGACGTCACACCGACCGAACCGAAGGCGCCGCTGAGCCTTCCCGCTCCCGACAAGACCGCAACATCGTCCTGCGCCGCGCCCGTCGACACTCCCACCAAACCCGTCGATCCGACCGGCGATACCAAATAACTCGGAAATATACACTTTCAGCTCGCCAGGCGAGCTAGAGCGTAAGCGACAAACGGGGACGAAACCAATTCCAGGTTTCGTCCCCAATTCCCTAAACCTTTATTCTCTTATATAAAATAGTATAAGAGGCAACAACAAGAAACGAACCACACACCGGGTAAATGCCGATAGGCATTAGCTCTTTGCGTTGTTCGTTTCCCGTTTCAGCATTCCGGCACCTTGCATTTAGCCCGGAGACGCGATACGAGCAGTACCAAACGAGAAGCCCAGAGTGAACACTTTCGCATTCACCCTGGTGCTAATCGTCGTCCCACTTACCGAAACCTCACGGGATCTTCGGACTGGGAACGGGAATGTTCGGTATCGACAGATCGGGAATCGGGATTGGCGTCGGGGTGGGCGATCCATCGAACGGATAGCCGTTCGGATAGCCGCCGTTAGACGGGTTGGCCGGATCGATCGGCGAACCATCCGGATTCAATGGCATCCCATATTCGTCGTAAGGATAGCCTTCACCATACGGATTGTAGGGCTCCGACTCAGGCATCACCGACAGCAGCTTCGGCTGTACGCGCTCGGGTAGCTTAAAATAGTTATCCGGGAGCTTCTCTTTGATGCCCTCTTCTTGCTTGAATTCCTTGGTCTCCTTGACCTTGTCGTAGTCCTCTTTCACTTCCTCCTTCTCCAACGTACCGTCGGGACGGAAGTAGCGATAAGTACCGGAGTAGTAATTGCCGCCATCCGTGACACGCACTTTCTTGACCGTAACCCCGTCATCGTAGAGTTCGATTTCTTTGGTTACGACGCCATCCGAATTAAGCTCATCGATCTCACGCAACTTGTAGCCCGTCGCATCTGTCCACTCGGCCGAAGAAGAACCCCGCCATTCCTGACGGAACTGAGGTTTGCCATCGGCGCCGCAAACTGTTACCGTGACCGAACCATATTGCGAGTAGCTGCGTTTCTCGGCGAGAGTTCCATCACTGCGCCGATACTCAACATCCACCGAAGAGGACGTGTAGCGAATCTTCATCTCAACCATCACGCCATCAGCAGCAAAAACAATTTTCTCGATCGGAGACCAGCGGTTGCTACCACCTGTGGTGACAGACGAGCGCCTTCCATTTTCTCGAAACTCGACGATCTCGTAGTCCGAGTAATCAAGCCGCCGACGCTGCGTCTCGAGTTTTCCATTGGCGCGGAAGGTTTCTTCGAGAAGCACGTCTTTGAATCGAGACACGACTGTGCGCGTCTGGGCTGTCTTACCATCTGGATAGAAGGTTTCAATCTCGAACCCGCCGTCAGATCGGCTGCGGTTGAGTCGTTCGGTCGTACCGTCAGTGCGCATGGTGCGTTCGAACAGTACGGTTTTGCCGTCTCTGTCATAGAGTACCGAGCGGCTCGGTGTGCGTTTGTTTGACTTACCGGCGAGCGGATAGAAGCCGGTGATTTCTCGAAGACTACCGTCGACACGATACTCTTCGAACTCGGTGACGCCGTTTTCGTACTCGATTTCGGCACCGGTCACTGTCGTTTTGTCGTCACTGAGACGCACGACTCGAACTCGTCCGCCTTTGTGGTCACGACTGCGAAGAAGTTCGACTTTGGTCCTGAGGTCGCCACTGGGAAATTGAGTCTGTGAAAGGTCCACAGGCTCTTTTCGGCAACCACTAAGCACCAGCAGTAACACCATCGCTGAAACGATGCTAGCGAATTTCATAGTGTGTTCCTTGGGTAAAGAAGTGCTGCCGGGCGTTGGCACGGAGCACAGTAGAATCGAACCCCAACAAATTCCAGTCACTGTCCGGAAAACACAATTGTGTTCTCTGAAATCGAAATCGATTTTGACAGCGACGTACTAGTTACTTCTTCAGATTCGCGAAGACTCACACGTTGATTTAGTTGGGGACATCAAGAACTTACAAAAACCTGAAGAGATTCATCAAGAATTACGCTAACGAGAAGATGATATATTGCAAATTTTGTCGACCGCCAGCAGTACTGGAAAGCTACCAAGATCGCCGCTGAGACTAAATTTGACGACACTTTACTTGCCGGACATTTCACAATCCAACCATATCGCACGAACGACACCTTTGGATATTTTTGCGTCTCCAAACACATCAAAACTCGCACCAATTCTTGACATTTAGACTCTTATTAAACCTAAAGTCAGGACAGCTTTTTCAATTTCACTTCTCAAGTAAGCACGTCCGCCACACTATCTTCTCAATCGAACACCGCTTGAACTGGACCTCTCGTGAGGATCGGTCTGTGGCGTTCAAAACCAAAGGGTTTTCGAATGAAATGCATTACCGCGACAATGAACGGTAACAACCAATTGCAGCTGCGCCAGGGAATCACCCGACTCGTCCGTCAGGCTGCTCCCGGTCGCCATCTCCGAGCCTGGCTTGGTCACCCGTTCGCCGTCCGCGCCGAATCCGGACCGCAAAACGAAGGGCGACGCTGTGACTTCATCGAGGTGGCATCGGCTTTCACCCTCGAGCAGAACGGCGAGAATTGCGTTCGCATCGATGAGTGCACGTTAGAGACCGACGAACACGGTCGAGTCTGCCTGTTGCCTCACAACGGCGGTTCCGGCAACGAGTATCTGGTTCTCCTGCAGGTGACTTCCAGCGAGTCCCCGTCGGAACCCGAACAGGAGATCGAACTGGAAAACTCGCCTCACCAAATCGGCGAAGGCTTCGCCATCAACTACGGGCGGATCAGCAACTCTCGGCATCCCGTGCGCTTCGTCAACAGCCGCGTCGAGGAGCGGCTGCTGCGACTGCAGCCCGGACAGAGCTACCGAATCCACACGATCGAATCGGAATCCCGACTGTTCGGTCTCGTTCTCCACGCCGGCCGCAAGGTGACCTACGAGATCAAGGTTGTGGGCGAAAGTATCCGGTTCAGCAAGGTCTGTTCGACACCGCTAGCGGTGCCGGCTTTCGACTTCTCGTCGTTGCGTATGGATCTGGGCGTCGGGCTGATGTGCGTGATACTCGGTATTATCATCGGCGGTCTGTGGAGAGCCCACAACGAAGTCCAGACAACTTACCTCATCGGCGGCGCCATCCTCGGTGCGACGCTCTTCCTGATTACTGGAATCATCCGATTGATCGGGGCCAAGCTGACGAGACCGACCTACGAACCCAAATCTTCTCCGTGACAAAACCCTACACCCAAGAGGAGTTCGAATGAAACTCGGTGACATCAAGATCGACCGCATCGCTATGACGGCGGCTGCGGTCGAGCGCGGAGGCGGAAGTACCGACCAGCCAGGAGTCAGCCTCTTCGGCTGCCAGATCGAGATCGAACCGAACGGCATGCCTTGTGACTTCACGTCGCAGTGGTCAGCGGTTCGAGAGCGCTGCCGCTCCTGGAGCAGAGACGATGTTCGCTCGCACCCGACGGCGGTGCACTACTACGACCTCTACCGGCGCCTCGGCATCAACCCGAAACATCATCCGCCCTCTGCGGCTAACCTGCTGATCCGCTTCGCCATCGGCGATGGTGCGCGGCGTGCGCTACCCACTATCCACCCGGCCGTAGACGCCGGCAATGTCGCGCAAGCGGAATTACTAGTTCCCGTTGCCGTTCTCAACGCGGACGCCATCGAAGGCAACTTGCTGCTCGACGTGGCTAAACCGGGAGAGACGCTACTGGCATTCGGCTACGAGCAACCACAAGTAATCGTCCCTGGACAGCTGGTTTTGCGAGACAACGTCAAAGTGCTTTCCGAATTTTGCTACCGTGATGGTCAGGCTCAGGCAGTCTCCGCGACAACGCGGCGGCTGCACATTCTCACCTGCCACGTCGCTGAAGTTCCCCACCAACAAGCAATCGCGGCCCTCAGTCGCACCGTCGAACTGCTCAGGCAAAACCACCACATTCGGTGACTAAGCCAACGGTGTGCACCTGCCCGTCACGCGTACTTTTCGAGAAAACCCAGACCGGCAAATGCCGCCGTCATCTGGGTTTTCTCTCTTACCTTAACCACTCCTACGTTCAATAGTAGAACAACGAGCACATTGAAATTTCAAAAAGCGACCGCCTCAAGATCAAAAGTTTTTGCTGAAGCAGCCCGACAAGCAAATCCGAAAAGACTTATACGGTAAGGCTTCCCGGGAACAATAATTATTCCGCATCAATGTCGAAAAATGAAAGTGCGCCGTATAGAAACTTCTCAAGCTGCCAAGCCCGAAAATTTTTCATCTCTCCAGATCCACCGAGCCCATGCGCTGATCTGCATACTGGAAGGAACATCTTATGGCGCCCAATCCTCAAGACCGACCTGAACAAAAAGAGCCTCCTCCGGAGAATGCTCACGCTCGCCTCCTGGACGACGTTCGTAAAAGCACTGACAAACCAACTTTAGACGATCTCAAAAAGATGACCGACGAACAACTCACAGAGTTGGTTCAAACAAAAAAGGGAAATCCAGAAAATTTTACACTAGTGAAAGGCGCTTACGAAGAGTATATCGCCAGGTTAGATCGCGGATTCACAGCGAAGGACCACACCGAAACATTACCTCAAATGGCAGCTATTCTGGAAGCCATGAAGAGAGGAAAGAGCGTTGAGATCAAAGAGTCCGGCGAGTATACGATTTCAGATAAGCCACTGAATGAAGACACCCGGTACTTCTACCACCAGGCCATCATGCGCGGCATCGAGCGCATGGACAACCCGATTTCGGTCAGACAAAGTTTCGTTCAATATTTACGATCTCACAATAAATTCGCCGATGCGATCTCGGTTGCAGAACAAGCCAGTGACAGAGCCGAGCTTCTGATGAAACCCGTGAAATTGTTCGGTCGCGATGTACGAATGATTGACTTGATTGAAGAGGAAAAAGGTCGACTCCTGGACGATCAGATGGTGATTGGTGACCCGACAAAACGACAACAAATGCAAATCGCATTCTTATTGCTGAGCGCGCAGGATGACAGCGTTTTGAGTACACCAATCAATGTCAATAAACTGCTGACGTTTCTTCATCTCGGCACCGAAGTGACCATCGAAGACAAGGGTCAAGGCCAGCTGGAACTGAAAGACATCCAATTCGGCATGAACTCCGGCTTCAAGCCAGACCTGGCGATGAAATACGCCATCCGCGCAAGGGACAATTTAAGCTATCTTTCGAAAAACGACGCTAGTACTGCGTCTTTCGGAGAAGCAAATCCGTCACTGGTTTCACTTTACGGCACAACCGCGAACATGTTTCTCGACGGAGATCGCAACGGCAAGCCCGACCTGCTTGAGATCAATTCCGTTGACGAGCTCACTCGCAAAATCAAAAAGACTAGTACGCTAGCCAGTAGCCTCCTGGACATCGGAGTTGTCGGTCTCGCATACGGCGCAGCAGCGCTTACCCGCAGCACCAGGGCACAAGAGCTGGTTGGTAAATCGATGAGCAAATTAGGCATGGCAGAGCAGCTGGCAACCAGACCATCGCTGGTCAGTCAACTCACACACCTCGGAGGTTTTGCTACCGCCGCTGGTACCAGTATCTCGGCAAGACACTACGGTTTCAAACTAATAACTGGTGTCGATGAATCCTGGAGTGAAAGCATTGTTCATGCCGGAGGATCCATGCTAACCGCTGAAGTCGGAAGCAGATTAAGCGGCCGCGTAACCTCATTAGGCAAGCGTTCAGAAATTCTTTCCAAACCGATGCAACTCGCCAAAATGGACGCCAAAGCGAGTGCAAAATTCTTCTTTGAAGAAGGACTTCAGACCACAGGACGACTAAAAGAATTGCTAACCACCAATGGTTTGAAAGAGGAGGCGCGCGCATTCGAAAAATTGGCGAATGACACTTCGATTACCTCGGACGCAGCAATCCATGCAATCGACAAGGCCCAACTTACCTTCGGACGATTGGGAAGCATGGCAGGAATGATTTTAAAAGAACAATCGATTCTCGCACGCGCCCTAGCGGCGACCGAAAAAGGCGGTGGGAAAACCGCACCAGCGGAGGCGGGAGCGGGAGCCAAAGCCGGGACCGTCGTCGAAGACTTCACTGTAAAAACACCAGCCGAAATACAGAAACAGGGACCAAGTGCAATCTCACGTTTAAAAAATCAATTCACCGACAGACTGCGCATCGCGCCAATCGATCCGTTAAAAGCCACGGCCACCAACCTATCCAGAGCGAATACCGCAGCAGCATTTTATGGTTCACTCGGATCAGCTCTAACATACAATTCAATCGTCGGTGCTTATGATCTAACGCAAAACCACATCAATCCTGCCACTAATCAGAAATATAATTTTTGGGAAGCGGTTGTTGAAGCAAATCTTCCTACTATTCAAGGAACAGAACATTTGCCCGTCGGCACGAGGTTGCTGATTTCTTCAGCTGTTGGAACACCGCTCCAGGCGCTGTTCGGCGTGCCGTTCTTAAAACCGGGTGCGGTCAAACAACCAGTATGGAATACGACTGCAGCGATCTGGAGTGATACCACCCATAGTGTTCCATATAAAGTCTACCGCACCATCACGGCCGCACCCGGACAAATCTGGAGCAGCATAAGCCCTCTATCCAACACGAGATGGAACAACTGGCAAGCTGGCGTGTTTAACAACACTACGTTGGGACCTACCGGCATCATTGGTTCCAATCGCATCTGGCCGATTGTGGACAAACTCTACGAAGAACCCGCACCAGAAAGAGGCGAACCGCTCAAACCAACTAAGCAGTATCTAGAGATGCTTAAACGGACAACTCAACCGGTTCAAAACGATCGATAAGCAACAGCGAGAGTCATTTAAACAGACCGGTAGGCAGCGAGTTGCAGCTTTCAACTAACTAATCAAACCGACCGGCAAGAGGCGAATCACGTATGCGGCACCTCTAATCTAGTTGACGTAGTCGGGATCCATATGCGGCCTCGCTGTGCGGATTTCGCTCGTTTTGCTGCTGGTCACTTTGGGTAAGTTGATGGACCCAATTTTCGTCGACACAATCTTCAAGAGCGGCAGAGGTGTCATTCTGGTGCTGGGAGGAGCTTTTCTCCTACGTCCAGCGGTTTAGAACCGAGAGCAACGATCCAGCATTGAAAAGTCGTTGGAAGTTTCGAGTACGGCTTGACTAGAGGAGCCGGTCAAGACGTATCCGTGGCGTTTCCTTTATCGCGAGCCGGTTTGGAGATATGCTCTTCACTTGGTGCCATCGCCTGTGGTGCCGATCTCAATCAGCCTGACGGCATTCCAAAATTTGAAATAGCAATGCCAGAGAGTGGCGTACAGACAAAGCACCAGAATGAAAAACAGCCAACTGTTCGATTGCACCAGGGTGTCCCATAAACCGTGCAAAAATATGGCAGCAAACAGTCCGGATGAGAAAACGAAATAACGCTTAGGTCCGGACAAGAAGCTGGACAATCCCAGGGCGGTGCCCCAAACAGCGCCATAAAGAGCATGCAGAGGCACGCGGATAAACGCCCCGAGAAGGAAAGCCTTAATACGATCCCAACCCTCCAAATCAAACAGATGAAGGTTCTGAAAAATGTTCTCGTAGGCGCTAAAACCCAAAGCAGCCGCGCAAGCAAGAACGATACCATCGGCAGGATGCTTGATCGCACCGGGAGACAGATAGCCCGTCACAACCAGCACGGACGAAAGCTTTAGCAGCTCCTCCACTAGGCCCGCGCGCAAAATGTAATAGCCCAGCGGGCTGCCACTGATCACGGTGACAAAGAAATCATTGAGCGATTCGCCAATAAAGACGAATACCGGTGCCATAAGCCAGGCAACACTGGCACACAATGCGACGGTCATCAAATCGACTGCCGGCTGCCTCTTTTCCAGAACGTTTTTCTTCGACGATAAAAGTGATCTAAATGTGCTTGTGTGGCGCAATGAAAAAGTCCACAACCAGACAAGCGGCACAAGCACGGATACCAAGGTTACCGCCCAGCCGGTTTTTGCGCCGAATACCACCATCAGGAAAAGCACGGCGGCAAACGCGATATAACGCGAAGTAATTCTGTTAATGTTCATGATTTTAGTCCTCTTGCTCTAAAGCAAGGAAAAAGTTTGAAAACACTCAGCGAGCCGTTCACAGGGCGCTGATCTTTGACGTTGAACTCTCACGCCTAACTAAAAAAGTCGAAAAGGTTTTACAGGATGGAGAAAAAGTATAAAAAGGACAAAAAGCCCACGAGTCCAAAAGTAAACGTATAAAGAGAACTCAAACACCCAAGAAGCGAACTTCCCTGTTCTTGCCATCAATCCCGATTTCTGCAGCAATGGCGCCATCCCTGGCACCTGGTTCAGTCATACATGACGTTACTAAATGACCTGCTTACTCCTGGTTCGCTTCGCACAGAGCGACATAGCGTTTACGCAATTCCTCAATGCGCGCAGTCAGGTAAGCACGAGTCCCTGCTTCCAGAGGCTCCGCTGACCAGCTGTAAGGATCTCTCTTTACCTTTTCCATCAATGCATCCAGGCTGCCGTTCTTCCACTCCGGATGAGCGTCTACTTCCTTCAGCGCCATTTGAAACAGCTCAGCGAAGCGATCTTCACGCATAATTTTGACTTCGAGCAATTCCCAGAACATAGTCCAGATGCTTTCTGAGTAGATAAACAGATTCATTATCCACCAGGTTCTCGCATATAGAACTTTTGTCTTGAGGTTGCATTCGGCGTCGATCAGATCCTTTTGCGCAGCACCCATCTCAGTGGAATTCGTCATTCCGCGTTGACCTAAAGAGATTGGTCCGAGTCTTTCAGAGCCGTACCAGCGCCCGATTGCCCGATAGATGTTGCTCGCCACCACTTCGAAGTCGTTATCAGGACCTGAATCCTTAGTGTTTAAGAACACCAACTGCGCTGCGCTTCCACCGAAACCACAGACTGCATCCGCGTCAACTTCATCAAGGGTCTTACCGTATGCATCGCGACTGGGTGTCTTGAAGGTCAAACCTCCGGTACTTCCGCGGGGCTCTACTGCGATAAAACGAACAATCTCATCCGTTCTACCAAGGGATCCTTCAAATGCAATTCCCAGAGCATGTCCGGCTTCATGCACGACGGTATTGAAGATTTCGTCAAAGGTCAGCGAAATCTCTGTCTTGAGTCCCATAAGGTGTCTCAACAGTCCTTCAAAAAAGTCTTCCTGACTGACCGTTGATTTGACCACACTTTTGATCTCATCCTCCGAAAAACCGCCCTTGGCACGCAGCTTCGCAGCTTCAGCCTCGGCTAATTCGTCAGCATAGAGCGCGGTTTCGTTGACCACGTTTTCCAGGTCGGCTCCTGTAAGACCACCTAACACACTGGCAATTGCAGTGAAGTTCACACTTTCGTCCAGAGGCACCTGACGCTTTTTAGCATGCACATTCAAAATCGCAACTCGACCCTCGAGATGAGGCGGATTGACTTTGATTTTCCAGGTGAAGCGACCCGGACGCAAAAGGGCTTTATCGAGTATGTCCACACGGTTGGTGGCACCGAAAATCCAGAGACCGAAGTTCTGATTGCCTGTGTTCAAACCTTGTAACTCAACCAGGATCTGGTTCAAAGTTTGATCCGCTTCCGGATGTGAAGCCGGTCCACCAGTACGTGCGCGACCTACCGCATCAAGCTCATCAATGAAGATTATGCATGGACGTTTGTCACGCGCCTCGGCGAACATCTCGCGAACGCGGTTTGCACCGAGCCCGACGAACATCTCAACAAAGTCAGAACCAGAGATGACAAATACCGGCACGCCGCATTCCTTTGCCAGTGCAGTGATTATCAAAGTCTTGCCGGTTCCCGGAGGGCCCTCTAACAGAACACACTGCGGCAACTTACCACCGAACTTCGACGGCTTGGTCATCGACATCAGTCTCGTCATCAGCTCTGCAGCGGTGACCGCAACTATACCTTTGTCTTTGTCCTTTGCCTTTTTCTCTTCTTCCTCTGTCCGAATTTTGTTGACCGCTTCCGCTTGCTCAACAATCTTCGTTTTCACCTTTCTCATCTGGGTAATTGCTTCGGGAATACCCGCAACATCGGCAAATCCGTTCATCTTTATGTCTTCAGGATTGACCCATTGACCGAAAGTTTTGTCGGCTATTCCTTGTGCATCTCCGCTTCCTCCCCGATTGGAAGCCAAGCGACCAATTCCACCTCCGCCACCCAAGAGGTTTCGCCACTGCCCTGTGATCAAAAGAAACACAAACCAGATCACGATTAAACCGAAAGCAAGTTTCGCAATATAGGTGACAACCGCTAACACGCCGCCAAAGAACGACTTCATTGTAGTGGGGTCGTTGCCGAGATTGTTCTCGTCATCGTTGCCGTGTTGCTTGCTGTGCTCGTGCTTGATGATTATCTCCAGCGGCTTGCCGGCATTATCGCTGGTAGTGACTTTGGTGGTGCCATCCACTTCGACCGACTTTGATGCAGTATCAATAGAGGCGACCTTGTCTTTGTCCAGCAGTTTGTCCAACTGCTGCGTAGTTGGCATGGAAACTTTGTCGGATGCAATGACAGAGGTATTGTTGTAAGGCTTGGGCGGTCCCGAGCTGATTACACCATTGTCCATCTGCGAGATGCCCAAAAGGATGGCACCTGCTATTCCGAGGAAAACCCCGGGTAATATGTACTGTTTCATAAATGACTCCTGGTTCCGCAGGTGGTGCCTGTGAAACTCTTAAAATGAAGATAGTGGCACACGAAGAAAAACATTTAGTCCTTCTGCATGCGGTTAAAGCGCCCTGCTGTAAATGCGTTTTACGCTTTCCAATTCTTTGCCATCGTCGATTTCGAATTCGAACCCTATTTTTGCGAAGCGCGTTGCGCACTTATGCGAGTCATTCGAAACTGGAATGAAACGGCCGCTAAAAGCAGATCGAAAATGAAATTACATCTCTTTCGGAAACGCGTATTCGTACTGCATGCCGGGGTGGCAGGCTCGAACTTCATTCGCGGGTCGTACAAAGGACTGTGTGGTTGTTTTTTGTACTTTCAAAAGGCGTGTTTCGACGATGCCTCGAAACTACCTGAATCACAGTTGCCGACGCAAGAATTTTTTTGGACTCAGGACGAGTAAACAATTATTGAAAAGATGCCATTCCCGAACCATCGCACCCATCCAAACTCAATTATGTTAAAGCAGGCCTCATCAACCGAATCGTTAGCGATCCTCTTTATTAGCCCACTTTCGCCAGTCGCCGTTTTACATGTTCGATACTTCACACAGACACAAAAATTTTAGTGACTACTGGAAACCCAGATGGAAAGCCGGTCGCTAGCGCTAGCTGAATGCGGACAATTTTCTCGAAGAAAAGCGGACTGTGTCTCATTTTTTGGTCACCACCAATGGTGGCGCCTGGCGGAACAATACCTCTTCTACGCGAGCTTCGACCGCCTGCAAAAATCGCTGGCAAGTGGCCTGCGTTGCTGGCAGGCGCTCGTATAACCGCCAGACGTCGACAATTACGGCATTATCAAGGATTGATGCAAAAAACTCCGTAACAGTACGTATGAAAAAAGTAATGCCATTATTTGATAACTATTGGGCACACATTGAAACCACGCGCCCGGAGTCCAAACACAGTCACTCAAATCGCCAGCGACAAGCATATTAACCTTGAATTGATTCCGCACAACGTGCGCTGTTGAATTCTAGACAAATTTCACTGCAACGCAAATAGCTGGAGCGCGCATAACTTCACTGTTGCACTTCTAGTAGTGGCGTCCCCCGACCACGAAAACAACAAACCGTCACTGCCATTGGCAGTGGACATTTCAACCTTTTGGAGAACAAACTCATGAACAATACTATCGAGACAACAAGCGCTGGCTTTACAGTTGGCTGTATAGCTTGATGCGACACAGAAGCATTTGCCGCGCTCGCAAACAACTTTCAAATAAACCCCGGCCGCAAATGCATCTGCGTGTTGAGAGGATCATATATTCAAGCCGCTGGCTCCTTACGCCACTGTATGCCGGTCTTATCCTGGTACTGTTCGCTTATGTTGTACGAATGGTGCTCAAGCTAGCGCAGTTGTTCAATGAATTACTGACGATCTCGGATTCCGAGTTCCTGCTAAACGCCCTGTGCATAATTGAAATGGTTATGGTGGCAAACTTCCTTGTCATGGTAATCATTGGTGGATTTGCCCTGTTCATCCAACAATTGAGCGACCACGACAGGCTTGGAGAGCTGAAGTGGCTCGATCACATGACACCCGGCGGACTAAAGCTCAAGCTCAAGCTGATCATGTCGTTGCTTGGCGTTTCCAGCGTGCACTTGTTGGAGGCACTTGTAAATGCCGAGCATTTAGACAACCAACACCTGGCCCGCCTGGTGGTTGTGCATTTGGTTTTCATCATCTCGACGATTGCAATTGCCTGGACAAACCGGCTGAGTAGTCATTGAGTTTTTAGAGTTTTGACACTTTGGAGATCACAATAAAACGTATACGGGGCGCGTCAACGCGCTCCGCAACACAAACCTGAATTTTACCAATCGACAAAACGGAGGAACAACTCATGTCTTTGACCACAACTGAAGCGTCCCCAACAGTGGTGCTGGCGTCAGTCCAGGGACAATACGCTGTCGCCAGCGTAGCGGAGAAAAACGAATACTGTACCGGTTTACTTGAACTTGGCAAAAAAATCGCCATGGAATATGAAATTGCTTTGCCGTTGATACAGGTCTCAAAATTGGGGATCAGTGAAAACCCGAATAAGGTAGAGCCCATGCCACTGTATCTGATTACAGTAATTAGTCGAAAACAGTAACTTTCGGTTTCCGAAACCCTTTCAACGGAAAAGTCGCCTGGACTCGAGACAAGGTCTGGCGCATTCCTTTTTTAAACAAGCAACAAACTCAGGGTCACTTTATGTCGCAAAATAACACGACTTCTTCGTCATTCTCGCGAACTCGCAAATCTCAATTGGCGATTCGTTTTACATTTTTATTCTTCCTGTTCACCCTGGCATTTTTCCAACCGGGTCTGTGGGAGGTTTCGGCCATGACCGCCTTTGTCTTCGGGGTCAGGGCATCTCAATCATCTCGCGTGGCCTGGGGATTGAGCGCCGCAATCGGTTATATGATTTTGTACACGCTAATTTCAATATTTGCCTTACCGTTCATCCACACATACACGGTTGCTTCCTGGCTCTGGGTACCCGTGTGGGGACCATGTCTGCTGGCTATTTTTCTGAGCATCGTTTTCACCGTGCATGGACGCACCCATGATTGGCATCGCGGCCGCAAGTTTACCTATCACGGTATCAACTGGATGGTGGCAATCAGCATCTCGCTTTTCTCCTGGATGGCTTCCACCAATCAAGAGATGGTCGAATGGTCGATGGCTGAAGCAATGGCTCCTACAACCATTAACAAGCTGCCCGATTCCGATCTCAGCAACTTCCGCTTGCTGCCTCGCTCTCGAGCCAGCGACTACTTCAGCACATCTAACGATGACAAAACTTTGTCAGTGTCGATGCCCAGTATGACTCCCTGTGACTCGCAAGGCAAACCGTGCTGGCAAGCCGCCTTCCATTTAAAGGACGCTGAAAATGGCATCTGGTATAACTTGTTCTTCGACACAGTCTTTCATGTAGCGACAGTAGATCCTACTAACATCAACAAGAACTCGCAAAAGACAGAAGGTCTCGATGGTTTTTTCCTGGCCGGACCGAAGAGCTGGATAGTGAAGACCGCGTTTGCCGTGCACAATCCCTTCAGCCAACAAGAAGAAGCGATGTACTGGAAAAACAGTGACGGCACCATGATCATGTTGATCCCATATGTCTCTTATCGACCAACCGTCTCCGGCGTAATGGTGCCATATCTGGCTGGAGTGATGAGCGTAAATCGTTTCGGTCTGATCAATGACATGAGCCCTTCCACCGCCAAAGCAAAATATCCGGGTATGCCCTTCTATCCTACTCACCTGGCTCGTCTCTACGCCGAAAAAATCGCGCAGTGGAATGGTGGCATCTGGGGACGAACCGTTTCGAAGCGAGACGAACTTAAGGTTAGTGAGCCGGAAGCCGCCAGCAACCCACACTTTAACAAAGCGCCTTATGTCGAAGTGTTTGAAGAAATTGGCTGGCAGGAAGTGATTGCGCTGGAACCCAATGCCGAAGACAGCAAAGCACTGGCTAGTTTGTTGTTCTTCGATGCGGCTACCGGCGCTTGCCGCCGATACATCTTGCCACCGGAAAAGAACCTCAGCGGGCCGGAACAAGCCAGCGGCAATTCCAAACAAGGCAACTGGCAAGCCGACTGGAGCGGTCACATGAAGGTAGAGCCTCGTCCTCTGATCAGGAACGGGCACATTTACTATGCTGTCGGCATTCTTGATACAGTGCGCAACGAGCATCCGTACCTGGGTTCCATAATCATTGATGCAGCTGATATGAAACCATATCCGGTGCTCAATCATAGTGATCTGGTCTCCTTGATTGAGAAACTGGAAAGAGGAATTACCGTGCAACCCTTGAAACTGCCGGCTGTCTCTCCAGCTCAATAGTGACATTGACTGGTTGAGAATCGGCCTGCAGTAAGACCTTAAAACCGGTCGCGTTTTACACATTCATATATCGAGCTCGATATCAATGGAACGCGACCATCTCTTACAGGAGAGCTAACATGAACATCAACGAAAAAACAAAAGGCATTTCTTTCAGCAGTGCTCTGTGCATAGCGTTCGCGCTTGCCCTGATCGCATTGCCGATCTTTTTCGACGGGACAACCTCGCCGACCAGAGCCGAAAATGCCACTCAACACGGCGACGCCATAACAGCACAGGCAAAAGAAACCTCGGGCACCATCAAGAAAGTGACGGCCGCGGATTACGCGACTGAATTAGATACGGCCGACAATGTGCTCATCCAGCTCTGCAGGCCCGACCAGTGCGCGACAGACAGAGCTGCTCTGGAGGCTGTTCAGCCTGGTTTCAAAAGCGTCAAGTTTGTACAAATGAATATCGCGGACAACGCCGAATTCGCCAATCGGCTAGAGACCGAACAGAATCAAATGGCAAAACAGGATAAATCCATAAAGCCTCTTTCCTACCCTGTGTACATCTTCAAGGGGGCTGATCTTCAAGTCGCTCCAGCTCTGAAGTCTGAAGCGGAGCTGAAGCAGTTCATCGAAGTGAACGCTTCTGCGCTCACTCCTGAAGGCGCAGAGAAAGAAGGCAACTAAGCGCCATCACCATGGGCGGTGTCAACTAACTTTTGGTCTTACTCCTGAAGATTGCCCCCGACACCGCCTCAACTACAGCAGTAATGCTGTTAACTCATTTTTGAGGAAATCGATTTATGTACGCAATTTGGAAATCAGCCCCCAAGTGGCTTCAAGTCACGGTTGTCATCCTGACCTTACTCATGGTTCGGACGTTGACCGTATCCGCGCCATCATCGTTTGACGCACGGCAATGCGACGCGAAAAACAATGGACCATTTAACGGCAGGACGCTCTATATCTGCACAACCTTAGCCGTGGCCGAGCATCACAAGAACCTGGTGTCGCCCGACCTGCGCCGTTCCTTCCTGGAAGAATGGCAGTACAAATTCGATCGGTCGGGATTGCTCGAAACCGAGGAGGGCACGCTCAGGGCAATCACTGAGATGGTTCTCGGCGTGAAAGGCCGTTTCGACTTTGTCTTTACGCCAGAAGCCGTTGCCCAGAACACTGTAATAGAAAAGGGACAAATGGCCGGCATCGGAGCCAGTGTAGCCATGCCCAAAGAACGCGGCGATCAGCTCCCGGCTGGACTCAATTTGCCTGAACACGCTTCTCCGCAGTTGATTGCCATGTTAAAGATGAAGAAGGCTCCGGCCGCCATCATCTCCAAAGACAATCCACTTCTGGTTATTGCTGATCCAGCGGTTGGCACACCGGCTTTTAAGGGCGGCATAAAAAAGGGTGACATCATTTTTGCCGTAGATGGAAATCAGGTGTCGGGCAAAACTTCTGATGCCGTTATCGCAGAGATCCGCGGTGAGCCCGGTTCCTCATTCAAACTCACGGTAATTCGTCAGGGACAAAAGTTGGAGCTCGAAATGGTGCGAGCGTTAATTGAGCTGAACACCACCAGTGAAAAGAAAATCGGGGAGGTAGGCTATCTGCGTATCGATCATTTCGAGTCGATGAGAGTTGTCGACGATGTACACAAATCTCTGGACTCACTATGTTTTTCTGCCGGACAGAAGGCGGTTGACTCTCATGCCGATTGCGACTCCGAAGCACTGATTGTCGATTTGCGCGGTAATCCGGGTGGGCGATTTGATGCGGTTGTGGTGATCAGCGAGTTCTTCCTCAACAATGGAAATTTGTCCAGCGTGATGCTGAGAGACGGCGACCAGCTCCTGCGCACTGACTTCACACTTACAGCCAACAGCCTGAATGTCAAAGAGGGCGATCGGTCGACTGATCATAAGCGCCACTTCAGTGCCCATTTTCCAGCGGAAAGAAAGTTGGTTGTCCTGGTCAATGAGTACAGTGCAAGTGGTGCCGAAGCGCTATCCACAATTTTGCAGCAGCAAAGAAATGCGGTGGTGGTCGGTCAACAAACCCGCGGCAAAGGAGTTGGTCAATGCCCAATCTCACTGCCTTTCGGCTACGAGGCCAATTTCATCTGCATGGAGTATCTAGCAGGCGGCAAAGCAGTCGATTGGCTGGGCGTCACACCGGACGTCTCAGTTCCGCAAGGCAAAGACCCTAACCGGGACGTGCAGTTAGAAGCGGCCTTGCGTATAGCACGCGGTGAAGTAGTCGTGAAGACAGATCCGAAACTGCAAGCCGAACATGACAATCAAATTGTAGAAGAAAGAAAGAAGGCTTACGATCGGGAAGTGAAGGATACGCTCAACCGCTTCTTCAATTGATCGCGATACCGTAAGGATGCACAGCCAAACCGGCGAAGGCCTTGTGTCTTTGCCGGTTTTTCATTCCAGCATAGAAATACACCATATGTGATGGCAATCCGCAACGCGAAAGACTAATGGAAAAAATCGCCTTCATCTCGCAGACGGCTCTTGCTTCGCGCACCAACAGGAGGGCTTACAATTACATCGGCGAATCGCAGAGCAGTTCTAACTCGCCTGGTTTCGTTGCTAAAAGTGATGTTTTGATTTAACCTGCTGCTCAGCTTCAAGAGACTCAATTCCAGAGCGTGAGTCTATAAAGGTTCGACTACCTTCTTTTTCAAAAGCAGCTCTGCAGTAGCCTTATCCTTTTGAGCCAGGTCATGTCTTCCAAACTCCTTATAGGCTTTGCTCCTGGCGAAATACGCAGTCGAGGTCTCACCGAGCTCAATAGTCTCGGTATAGTCTTTAATTGCTCCACCGTAGTCTTTGAGCGCCATGCGACACTCGGCGCGCTTCATCCAGAAGGAATCATCGAGAGAATTTGCTTGCAGAAGTAAATCGTAGTCGGCGATCGCTTGTTTGTATTTTTTGATTTTGGCAAACAAATCGGCTCGGAGAGCCACGAATTCGAGCTTGGCGTCGGGCGACAACTTGATCGCCTGATTTAGATCAGCTATAGCTTTGTCCCATTCCCCTGATTGCTCGTAAGCCGATGCTCTCCAGGCATAACCTCTGCGGTAGCCTGGCGCCAGCTCGATGTAGCGATTCATGTCCGCGATCGCCAGATCGTATTTCTTGAGTTGTCCATACGCCATGGAGCGCATGTGATAATACTCTTTGTTTCCTGGCGCCACCGCAATTGCTCGCGAAAAGTACGATATCGATTTTTCTGGTCTCTGGGTGGTGCCATATATGGTGCCAAGAGCCTCGAGGCACTTAAGCGATTTCGGGTCAATACGCAAAGCTGTTTCCAGAGTTTCAATGGCTGGTTTTGCGCCCACAAGATAATCGAGACATTTAGCCTTGATTACGTAAGCCTCCACGTTTCTTGGACTCAGCCTGATTACCCGCTCTGCTTCTTGCAAGCCGACTTCGCAGTTACGGTAAGACTTTGCATGAGTCCTCGCTTTCTCTAAAAGCTGTTCAGTAGATTTATCGGCAGCCTGCGAAGGAAAGAAGATTAAGGGCGTTGCAACCACGAGAATGAAAGCAAAGCCACACACACATAGAGCAAGTCGGCAAGAAGTAGTTGCCGTTGCATCGTCCATAACTTGTCGAATTGCTGCCATTTGATTACCCGGTCTCGAGTGTACCCCATGTGTGCATGGCGACTCTATGAGGCAAATGAGATCTACGTGTACAACAATACACGACGGCGGCGTTCTTCCTCATAGTGGGCTGACTATGTATCGTAGGCTTAAAAAATGAAAGTGACGCGTTAACTAGCAGTGTCCCGTGGCAATCGATGAAACTGTCCTGGTCAAAAAACTCTTCGCCTGTTACATCCATTAGTAAGACGAGGCTCGAATCTCAAAAATGTCGAACAATCAGCAAGTTGATGCCACTTTTTATGGTGGCATGAATGGTTACAACATCTTCCAAAGTTCGCAAGACCAGGCATTGCGGACTTAAACGTCGTTACTCTCAATGCCAGAATCCAGCTCAGGGATCCGAAATGAAAACGTACTGCCTCGCCCTTCTTCGCTCTCCACCCAAATCGTGCCGCCGTGCAGTTCGACCAATGCTTTGCAAATGGCAAGACCGAGCCCGGTGCCGCCTTGAACGGTCGCGTCGCCAGCCTTGACTTGAGTGAATCTACTGAAGACGGATTCGGTCAGATGTGGCGGAATACCTCGACCCCGATCGATAACGTGAACCACTACCGCCTGTGCATCTGTTTCTGCTGCAAGCACCACAGGACAATTCTCGGGCGAAAATTTGATAGCGTTTGATGTCAGATTAACCAGTACTTGCACAAGCCTATCCGAATCGGCATTCAAAACAATGTCCGTCGGCTGTATTTCGACAGTGACGGATTTCTTCTCGCTCAAGCCGGATACTACTTGCAGAGACTTTTCGAAGACCTCCTGAAGACTGACCTGCGACTTTGCCAACACCAGCATTCCGGCTTTGATCTTCTCGAGTTCAAGTAGATCGCTTATCAGAGTCACCATCGTCAAAGACGAGTTGTCCGCGCGTTCGATCAGCTGTCGCCCTGTCTCGTTAAGCGCACCACCCCGGCCATCCTCAAGCAATTCGATGACGTGCCTGATGGTGGTCAATGGCGTCTTCAAATCGTGGGTGACCATCGCTATCACCTCTTGCTTCATGCGCTCCGCGTCTTTACGCTCGGTTATATCATGGATGACGCAAAACAGCGACTGTTCTTCCTCCGACCAGCGCGCCGAGATCAGCACATCGGCAAGATTCCCATTTTTTCGTTTCAGCCGCGTCTCGAAGGGTTGCGCTGGAGCACCCTGAATCGTAGCGTCCACATGATCCAGTGTTTGTTTTACATGATCAGGATCAACCAGGTCGACGTAATACTTGCCCCACAATTCCTCAGGCTCATAACCAAGAACAGTTGACGCAGCTGCGTTTATATTGCTGATGCGTGTAGTTTTGTCGATCGAGCAGATTATATCCGTCGCGTTTTCTATCAGCGCCCGTTCCCGCTGAGCCGCACCAGCGAGCAATCTGGCCACATGGTGAAAAGTGTGATCGAGCTGCGCCACTTCGTCCGTGCCTTCCAGAGGCGGAGAAAGTGGTTGGTTACTTGCCAGGCGGAGACTGTTTTCAGCAACGTTTCTAATTCTCTTGGTCAAGCCATGGCTGACATACCAGGCTGCCACTATACTCAGTACCAGACTCAACAGAAGATAAAGGAGCACCTTGCGCATCTCGCTTCTGAGCGCCGCCTGAATCACGGGACCAGCGCTCTCAATCGCTTTCTGCTCGGCGGCCATATCGTAAACTTCGGACGGAAACATTTCGCGAGTATAGTCCGTGGCCCTTTTTCGCAAGCTCACTTCGAGATCAGGATTTTTTTCCCCGCGCTTGAATGCGTCGACCGCCTCATCAACCACTGAGCTGGCCGCCTTGGCCGAGCTGAGAACCTTGTCCAGAGCGGCTATCCGCTTCGGATTTTCTTTGAGCAATACTTTCAGCTCAGCAACAATCTTCTCCGCTTCCTTAATGTGCTCGTCGCGTTGAAACGGAACATCGCCCGTCTTCATCACTTCGCTAATCTTGACCGTGCGTATGCCTTCGTAACAGGCCTGCACCAATCGCCCGATCAGGTTGTTGATCCTTCCTGCCCGTTCACTTTTTGCCGCTTCGTACTCGGTCTTCTCTGCTATCGAGGCAATCACGCTCACAAAGCAAGCAGCGCAAATCAACGGCACCAGAGCCAATAACAGCATCTTGTAAAACAGATTGATGCGCATCAGGAACCCAATCTAAACAACACACATTTTAAAGCACGCTTCTCTATCATGCATCGCCTGCGATCCGACCGATAACCAACCAAAAAAGTGTCGCCCTTTCGAGCGACACTTTGCTGCCAACAAAAAAAGCTATTGCAGTTTACGACTGCTCGTCGACCGCACGATCTCCGGTCGGATAAAAGGTTCGCCGACGCGCAAAGCCGGGCTCCAGATGAAGCTGCGGACGAACGGTCGAGTTGCCGTCGCTCTGTATGGAAGGACCAAAATCCAAAGTTTGATCACCGGCTCTCAAGCCTACTCCGGCACCAACACCGGAATTGTATTTGTCCAGATCGAAGTGAGCGCCGGCCCTGACGCCTGCTTGCCCGACGATATCGGTTGATGCTCCGGTGTAAGCGTTGATGCCATCAGCGCCGACTGCAGCACCAGCATCAGCCTGCACGTTTACGGGAAAAGCTCGGCCTCTTACATCACCGTCAACAGAGATTTCGCGACCCAGGCTCACACCGAAATCGGCGTCACCATTTACGACATTGAAGAAGTTGGCACCGGCTCCGACTTCGCTATGAATACCAGATCTATTTAAACCGATCCCGGCACCAGCACGAGCATGCAGCGGGCCGCCGATGGGCATGAACTCTCCATCTACGCGGTTCTCTAGACCCAATTGCACACCGGCTTTGGCAACGCCGACATTGACGCCCAGATCAAGTGAACCATTGCTGTTGACGCCGAGTCTGAGAACTCCGATATCCAATCCATAAAACTCAGGCTTGGGCTGATTGTATGCGCTGTCGTATGCCGGACTATTAGGCGCTGCCGGAGCAAATTTGCTTTGCGGAGCGTAACCCGGATGTTGCCGGATCATGGACTCCGAGCCGGTTTGCTGAGCTTCGAGGTATTCTTCACGCAGTCTATCGGCAGAACTGGATTTGCTGGAATCGATGCGAACGTCCTGACGCGATGACTGTCTGTCCATCCGCGCTGAATCATCGATCTGAGACTGGTTCGAATATCGCGCCGCTGATCGATCATTATTCGTTCGCCGGTCTTCATCTTTCGAAGGCGGGCAGTCTTCGTTACGCTTTTTTGCTTGTTCTTCTTTTGCCATCTCACGGAACGCTCTTCGCATATCGGCTGGAGAGATCTCGTCTAAGGCCTCCTGCCAGTGATTCGGATCGTGCCACATTTCCATCAATCGTTCTTCCCTGTCCTGATGCTTATTGGCATGACTTCTGCCTGTTGTTTTGTCCATGATCGATTCTCCTGATTTTTCTCGTTCGCCACGGCTCGGCGGTCTTGATATGCGTATTGTGCCTGACACTTATGGCTGACTTATGGCGAGCCCAACGGAAACTACGAAAGCTAAGCACAGTCAAATCAACAGCAAAGCGAACCAATCTC
>CAZRMH010000094.1:0-22575 GCA_964600935.1 uncultured Candidatus Obscuribacterales bacterium | reverse complement strand
GCGACACAGAATACGGTGCTAAAGAAAACGTGCCAGCACAGCATGTGGTGCTGGCACGTATCTATTGTATTCCTTGAGGCACTAAATGTGGTGCTATTATGCCTTGCTGGAGATTGGTTGCTTGGCCTTCTCATCTTTCTTGGAGAAGGATGCGAAAGCTGCCCCACCTTTATATACAGCGGTTCTGCCGAGATCTCTTTCGATCCGCAGAAGCTGATTGTACTTAGCTGTGCGCTCCGAGCGGCATGGAGCACCTGTTTTGATTTGACCGGTGGACAATGCTACTGCTAGATCTGCGATGGTGGCATCTTCGGTCTCACCCGATCTATGCGAAAGGATGCTTGTGTATCCTGCACTGGACGCCATCGTTATAGCTTCGATGGTTTCGGTGAGAGTACCGATCTGGTTAGGCTTGATCAAGATCGAGTTGGCAGTACCACTGTCGATACCACGTTTTAAGCGAGTCGTATTCGTGACGAATAGATCATCGCCTACTAACTGGCATCTGTTGCCGATGCGTTCGGTCAATTCTTTCCAGCCGTTCCAGTCTTCTTCAGCCAGTCCATCTTCGATACTGACAATCGGATAATTGTTTACCAGCTTCTCATAAAACGCTACCATTTCGCTGCTCGTCAACTTTCTATTTTCAGTTGCGAGATGGTATTTTCCGTCTTCGTAGAATTCGGTTGATGCGGGATCCAGACAAAGTCCGATCTCTGTTCCGGGCTTGAGACCTGCCTTGGCGATGGCTTCCATAATCAATTCCAATGCTTCTTCATTGGTCTTTAACGATGGCGCAAAACCACCTTCGTCACCAACTCCGGTGGCTAAACCTTTCTTGTGGAGAACTGATTTGAGCGCGTGATAGATCTCGGTTCCCCACTGAAGACCCTGTGAGAATGAGCTTGCACCGATTGGAGCAACCATAAATTCTTGCAAGTCAACACCATCTTGTGCGTGCTTGCCACCATTCAATATATTCATCATCGGAACCGGGAGCACACATGCCGATACTCCACCGACATATCTGAACAACGGCATGCCAAGGGAGTTTGCAGCGGCTTTTGCAACTGCGAGACTGACACCAAGGGTGGCATTAGCACCGAGTCTTGATTTATCTTCAGTGCCATCCAGTCTGATCAATTCGCGGTCAATCAATGTCTGTTCCATAGCACTAGCACCAACTAGTGCTTTGCTTATATCACCGTGTACATGCTGGATTGCGGTTAGTACACCTTTGCCACCATATCGGTTCGGATCTTTATCACGCAGTTCAACTGCTTCAAAACTTCCTGTCGAGGCACCAGATGGAACCGCGGCTCTACCGGCGGCACCATTCGCTAACACGACAGTCACCTCAACCGTAGGATTGCCGCGCGAATCCAGTATTTCCATCGCCGATATTTCTTCAATATGCGTCATCGGTATTTAGCTCCATCCGTGGTATCACTGTCCATTTTTATCAAATCAATTATCGAAAAACGCAAATCTTCTTAGTGCAAATTTTTGCGCTTCAAGTATAATCTTCAAGCACCGGATCACTTTGTCATTTCCGAGCCACACTTGAGGTCAGAAAATGAGTTTGAAGAGATCCGACTTTCGTGTCGAGCTAATAACGATAACAAAAATTTGGGTTGTGTGATCTTTCAGTTCGCAAATGCGAACCTAGAATTTAGGCGGTTGTACATGGGTTCAGACCATGGTGGCGGATTCCAGGCTATACAAGAGTACTTTCAACAAAAGTCATGCCGTTTTTGTTCAAAACCATTCGCACAGGATGGAATTGAGCTCTTAAGGCAAGAGCCAGGTGTTCTCGTCGTTCGTGTTACATGCAATTCCTGTGGTAATCCACTCGGAGTCGCAATCGTAGGAACAAGTCCTCGCAGAGAACGTTGTAAGCCAAAGAATTTCGGTGAATGGACAAAGCGCGACAAAGAGCGCCTGTCAGATAAACCGAAAATCACTTATGACGATGTTCTATGTGCCCACGAGTTTTTCGACACTCTCGGGCCAGACTGGAATAAGCATATTCCACAAATGAGCACCTGACCGATTTTATCGGTTTTCATGAGCAGTCAGTCCTAGCCACTAACCGCCGCATCGAAGTTAGCTCGATTTTTCAATTTTTAGGGCAGACAGCTTAAAGAATAAACACACACGGTGGGCGACGCATGCAAAGCGGCGCCCATCGTGTTCTTATATACAGCATGTTCAAAAACGAGATAAGGCTGGTTCCTAAGCCACAGAAGACCAGCCCCGATATCAAGGTGGCCTGGTGTTTCCCGCATGATTACTCGATCGGGATGTCCGGACTCGGCTTTCAATTGATTTATAACCTCTTCGACAGTGCTCCTGATGTAGAAGTGACGCGCGTTTTCAAAGACGTGGAAGAGGAGGGGGCGGACCGTTGTCAGCTATTCGGTTTCACCGTGTCGTGGGAACTGGACTTCATCAATATCCTGACGATGCTCAAAGAGCATGGTGTGTCCTGGTTGTCGAAAGACCGAGACGACAACACTCCGATAGTATTCGGTGGCGGTCCTGTGCTTTCGGCCAATCCGGAAACCTTCGCCGAAATTTTCGACGTGATTCTTCTCGGTGATGCCGAGGAAACGATTCCAAAGTTGTTGGAAGCTGTGCGCGAGACAAACGGCACGACTAGTCGTTCCATGCGTCTGGAACACTTTGCTAAGTGTCCTGGCATTTACGTTCCATCGTTGTACTCGTTTGAATACCAGGGTGCGCTCGGTCCGATATCAGCGGTTAGAACTCTCAGCGAAAGCGCGCCGGAACACGTATCGAAACTGCTTTTTCGTCCAAAAGAAAATTATATTGCCCATTCGATCATTCTTTCGCCTGATACCACATGGGGTGACACTTTTCTTCTGGAGATTGCTCGTAGTTGTCCACAAGAGTGTCGTTTTTGTCTGGCGAGTTACTTAACTCGACCGTTTCGAACGGCGCCTGTGTCGACCATCCTGGAACGAGTGGATATGGCGCGTCCGTATACGAACAAATTCGGTTTAATGGGACCGTCGATCACCGAGCATCCGGATTTTGATTCCGTCCTTGATGGTTTGTTGGAAAGAGAAGGTTTGAGTGTTTCAGTGGCATCTGTACGTGCAGATACTCTGTCAACCGAGCTGGTAGGCAAACTTCGAGCGCTCGGAGGCAAGTCGGTGACGATCGCTCTCGAGTCCGGCTCAGAACGTCTACGACGGATAATGAAAAAAAACCTCAGTGAAGCCGAAGTTTTCACTGCTGTCGATGCCATCGAAAGTGGTGGCATGTCGGGTGTGAAATTTTACGGTATCGCCGGATTACCCTATGAAACGATGGACGACGTCGAAGAAACTATCCGCTTGATGACGGATTTGAAGCGTAAACACAAAAGACTTAAATTCGTATTCGGTTGCAGTTCTTTTGTTCCGAAGGCTCAGACTCCATACCAGTGGCGAGGTCGAGATCGTGATAGCAAGCGAAAGATGGAATACCTGCGCAAGCACCTCTCAAAGATCGGCATCAATATCCGACCGGAAAGCCACAACTGGAGCGATATTCAAGCATTGCTTTCGCGCGGTGATCGACGGCTAACACCTGTTTTGCTCGATGTCGCTGTCGCTGGCGAATCCCTCGGAGCCTGGCGCAAAGCCATGCGCGATCACCAGGAAACTGTTCCCTCCCTTGATTATTATGCTTACCGCGATATAGCTGAAACGGAAATCTTGCCGTGGGCGCATGTTAGTAACGAAGATAAGTTTCTCAACTTGACTCTTCAGCTTGCCGACGCGAAAAAAGAAAATGATCGATGAATGACTGGTACCAAACTTCTTTCGAGTCTGTCTGGACTAGTTCTCGGCGTCGAATTGACAAAATTTTTTCGGATGACAACCTGCAATGATGGCTGGTGATGGTGGCATCTGGCCTTGGCTGCGCCAGCAACTGCCATTGCAGGGTACAGTATCAATATGCGTAAGAGTTTGGTCTAGTTCTACTTCATGGCATACGATACGACAAGGGTGCAGGCGACCCTCGGTTTCAGATACGGCAGCATTCGAGAGATTGGAGCCGGGGGAATGGGCTGTGTCTTCACGGCGTACGATGCCGTCCTCAAGCGTCGTGTAGCTGTAAAGCTGGTTTTCGACAGCCATGAGCAAGGAGAGCTTGCTCTCCGGTTTCATCAAGAGGCGAAGCTCGCCAGTCGGCTCAAGCATCCAAACATCGTGAGGGTACTGGATTTTGGCATAGGCCAGAACGGCACTATTTTCTTGATTATGGACCTGGTCGAAGGTGCAACCCTCTATCAAATACTCAAGGATTCAGGACCGATGGACGTTGAGACGGCTTTACCGATGTTCATTCAAATCTGTGATGCGCTAGCCCATGCTCACAGTCATGGCATCGTCCACAGAGATCTGAAGCCCAAAAACATTATGATTGCCGAAAACGAACCAGCGCATCTCAATGTACGTATCGTCGACTTTGGTATTGCAAAGTTAGCCTCGAGCGATTTGAAGATCACCAGAACCGGTCATATTGTGGGCACTCCGCTGTATTCCAGTCCTGAGCAGATAAAGTCGAAATCAGTCGATTCACGCTCTGATATTTATTCTTTCGGTTGCGTGATGCTGGAAGTATTGACTGGCAGTCCGCCCTTTCGGGGAGCAACGCAGCTCGAGTCCTACGACATGCACCTATCTTCGAGCGCCCCGCGATTGCAAGATTGCGGTTTTGAGCACGAACACCTGGTTGAACTCGATCGAATAATTGCAACGGCTTTGAATAAGGATCCCAAAGATCGTTATCAATCGTTTGATCAACTTAAAGGCGATTTGATCAAGCTCTTGCCTGATGAATCTAGAGCCGCTCTTTATCAGGCTTCAGAGATATGCGCGGAGAATGATTTTGTGGCAAAATCCTTCTTTGCGCAGTATAGATTTCCTCTGTTATTTCTGATTTTCGGTGTTATCCCAGCCGGAGCTTTATTGTTTCTGCGATTTCAGGGTCAGAATCCTGCCGCTCAAGGACAAGTGAAGTTTGCTGAGCAAGGCATTTCACCGACCCAACGGGAGTGGAGATTTTTTTGCTCAAAAAGAGAAGGCCGTAAAACCTGGATCAATATCGATTGCCGCATGAGTGACAAACACTTCAAACAATTGAAGGGAAAGAACGTCCGTTCGGTGGTTCTTTACGCGATGCGCCTCAATGGTTCAGGTTTGAGATATTTGAAGGATGAGCCGCTCGAAAACCTCAGCGTGGCGGAGTCCAAAATAGAAGATGCGCATTTGCATAACATCGGCGCTCTCAAGCAGTTGAGGAAACTCGACCTCAGCTATACCTGGATTTCCGACCCGGGTCTTGCGACTATCGCTACATTGCCTCGCCTCATGACTTTGGGCTTAGCCGGCTGCACCAAGCTCACAAGTAAGAGTATTGATAGCATTTGTAGGTTTGCCCCTGAACTCGCCGTACTCGATATCTCATACACACCGGTTGGCGAAGCCGGCTATGAAAAACTGCGGGGGCTTAAAAAGCTCAGATCGCTTGATATTTCCCTGTCCGATTTAACCGATCAGTCTGTCGAGCCCATTTTTAAATTGAAAAACCTTGAGGTACTCTCGATCTCGAAGAATAATGCGCTTACCGACGCCACCATCAAAGGGCTCAAAGGCATGCATAACCTCAAGAGTTTAGAGATGTATGGCTGTGGCTTTAGCTCCGAGGCGATCGAGCAATTGAAGAAGTCTCTTCCGTCATGTCAGTTTGTCACCCAAAAGCGAAAGGAACAACGATCGGAATTTCTGCGGGTTATTTGAGAACTTCGGCAGGGCACGAGGTTGCCCTTTCTATTCTCGGCGAAGCGCAGGAAAGGAACAGTCCGCTTGGACTATAATGATCTTGGGATCAGCGAGTTTCTAACTGGTTCAGAACCAGTGATCGACTGCTATATTGACTATCACCTGCTTATCGTGAGCGGGTTTTTAATTAATTCAGACTGGTTGTGCGCAACTTACTGATTATTACCGAGTATCTTCACCTTAGGTTTCTAACATGAGTACATCCGACACAGAGTGGATTTCCGAGCAGGTCAAACCGATTATCGAAGACCTCCAATCGGGGGCTGCCGAGCTCGCGTTGCGAGCAATCGTAGTATTTCAAACCATTATGTCGAAGAAGGCGGATGGTAAGCCCGAGGACGTGAGGAATTTGTTGCAGCAAGCTGCCAAACAGCTTGTCGCTGGGCAGCCTGCTATGGCGCCACTCTTCCACCTTTGCAATAAGGTTTTGATCGCCATAGATGATGCCAAAACGACAGCTGAGCTTACGGCAAAGTGTCAAAAAACTCTTGATGACTACGAACGGATGTTATGCGACAGCGTCGCCAAAATCGCAGATGCTGCTTACGAGCTGATTGAGCCTGGAGCACTCGTGTTCGCATACTCGTTCTCTTCGACAGTTGTGTCGATGTTGCTCAATGCGCGCTCAAAAGGGCGTTATTTCAGAGTTGCCTGTACTGAAGCCAGACCAAGCATGGAAGGGCGTAAATTGGCTGCTAGGCTAGCAGCAGGTGGTATCGAAGTGATTCATACCTTCGACAATGCCATGGGCTTGATTCTTCCCAATTGTACCGCTGCCTTCATGGGTTGCGATTGTATTGCCAGACCCGGAGTCGTCAACAAAGTGGGCTCCTGGATGCTGGCTGTCGCGTGCCGGGAACTGAAAGTGCCGCTTTACGCACTTTCTGGTAGTGAAAAATTCGTCGGCGATGAACGCCTGTTCGAATTCGAATCGCACGATCGTCCAGGCGAAGAGGTCTGGGACGAGGCTCCCAAAGGCGTACGTATCTTGAATCATCAGTTCGATCTTGTTCCTTTCGACCTGTTAAGCGGTCTGGTTACTGAATCCGGCGTGTTAAAAGAAGCCGACGTCGAACAATATCTTTTAAAATATGACGTTCACGATGCTCTTAAATTAGAACCGGTCGCATTCTAGTTTAATTGCGGTGGTTCTAGCCGATTGATTGTGGCGGAGCCGCTGATTTTGAGGCTTCCTGCTGGCCTGTTCGCAAATTCATCGCCTGTTTTATTCCGTCGATTATGGTCCACGGGTGCGGCGGGCAGCCCGGAATGTAGACATCGACAGGGAGGATTTTATCGACTCCGTTTGCCTCGGCGTAGCCGTTCTTATGGACGCCTCCGGAGATGGCGCAGGTGCCGACGGCAATTACCATTCGCGGTTCTGGCATTGCTTCGTAGCAGCTCAGAAGTGCGGCATGCATCGCTTTTGGAACTGGACCGGTGACGAGAAGAACATCGGCGAATCGAGGCGAGGCAACGACGTGAACGCCAAATCTTTCCATATCGAAAATGGCATTGTTGCAGGCTCCGATTTCTAAATCGCAGGCGCTGCAGCCAGTTGAGACTACGCGTGCGGCGATTGACCGACTAAAGATTCCAGGTGATGGAATAGTTTTCGAAACCTTATCCTTTTTAATGGTCGATAGAATCAGGTCTTCGCGCTTCTGTTTTGCCAGTGTGGTGCTGCGATCGTTCGAAATAGTTCCTGTCGAACATGAGCGGACGCACACGGCGCATCCTATGCAAGCTCCCAGGTCAAGCGCGATTTCGGTTTTCTCATTGTTTTCAACCAGAGTAATTGCCTGTGTTGGACAATTGCTTTGACATGCACCACATTCGGTGCCGAGGCAAAGCTCTTCTGTCAGTTTTGGTAAACCGATAACTCCCTCCGCCAGTGGCGGACAGTAATCTTTAGATGTGGCGACGCCCTGTTGGAGCAGGTAGCCGAGGAGTTTAAGCATGGGAAATCCTCATAGATCGTGACCACCGTAGGACAAGCCAAAACTTTTATTGCAAAGTGGAAAGTCTGAAACTAGATTGTTGCGTGCCGCGATTGCCAGTCCGGTCCAATTATTGACGCTTGGATCTTTTATCGCGTAGCGCTCGACGACGCTGTCCTTGTCAGTGAAGAGCAAGTGGATCAGTTCGCCTCGATGACCTTCGACGATTCCCACACCCGTTCGTTCGGGCGTCAGCTTTTCGGGAAGCTGCACCAGGACTTTGCCGGCGGGGAGTTTATCGATCAATTCGGCGATCAAATCTAAACTGGTTTCGATTTCGCGCACTCGTACTCTGGCGCGTGAAAGCACGTCTCCTCCGGATTCCACCGCGATTGGCGGTTTGAATTCCGGATAGGCTCCCTGTGCGAAATGTCGTCTGGTATCGTATTCGATGTTACTGGCGCGTCCGGCCACTCCTACAAGTCCGAAGTCTTTAGCCAGTCTTGGAGACACTCTTCCGATTCCATCCATACGATCGATCGCCACTTGATTGTCGAAATGAAATTCAATGACTGGTTTCAAATCGTCCTGCAACTGCCGTGCCGCTTTTTGAATGGCGATGAGGTTGCTGTCGGGGTCGCACACGACACCTCCAGGGCAGACGAAGCTTCGTTGAAAACGGCTGCCAGTCAAGAGCTCGCCAAGTCGCAGCGCATTTCCTCGCAGTCTGGACATGGTGGCAGAAATGGCAAGAAAGCCGATGTCGCCAGCTAATCCTCCGAGATCCGCAATATGCATTGCCAGCCGTTCGATCTCGAGGGCAATGCTGCGTAAGAAATCCGCTCTGGGCGTAACAGCTTCATCAACCAGCGACTCGATTGCGACTGCATTAGCCAGCGCGTTGGCTGTTGCCGAGTCACTGGCTGCAGCTTCCGCGATGAAGCGCTGGAAACGCCACGGCACTGCACACATTTGCTTCTCAACGCCGCGGTGCACATATCCAAGTCTGATCTCTAAATTGAAAACCACTTCGCCCATGCAACTGAATCGAAAGTGTCCAGGCTCGATGATTCCAGCATGAATCGGACCAACAGGAATTTCGTAGATTCCCTCGCCGCTCACGTCCAGCACCTTGTACTGCCGGTGTTCGGGGTTCGGTGATTTGAAACCATGCGGTGCCAGTGGTACCAAATCTGGTGGATACGATTCATGTAAAAGATTGGGTTTTAATCTGGGATGTCCGACCGGAGTGAGATTGAACATGTCCCAGACGGTTCGCTCGTACCAGTGACTTTGCGGGAAACGGTGCGTAAGACTGGGGTAATCTGACTGCGTGAGCGGTGTTTCCCAGCATGCAGCCGCTCCAGTTTCGGTGTTTAGAACTAGAGTGATTAGTTGTTTTCCATCGACGGAAGTAATGTGTCCAAGCCTTCCGCCAGGCGTTTCCAACCAGTCTGCTAGTTTTGCAGATCGATCGTCGATTGAAACAATTTCGTGTGCTGGAATCATAGTTGACTGACCAGAAGAGATGGAATGAATGTCACTCCAAGCAACAACGCGCACACGCAGAGCAGCGCCGGGATGAAACTTGTCGTAAGCGAGTTACCGGCGATCAATGGTTTTTTCGGTGTGCCAAGCAGAATCTTTCCGACATGGACGCTCACGGCTATGAAGCTGAGAGTGAGAGCTACGATTAGAACAACCACTGCCAGCCAATTGTGAGCGTCAGCGCCCTTAGAAAGTATGATCCATTCGCAGATAAAAGCTCCGAAGGGTGGCGCTCCTGTCACTGCCGCTGCCGATATAGCGAAGAGAATTCCCCACACTGGTGCCGTTTTTAAAACGCCTCGAATTTGTGCTAGATCTTTTGTCCCAGAGGTTTGGATTATGTTTCCAGACAGTAGAAACAGCGAAACTTTGGCTACGCTGTGGTTGAGTGCCTGCAGGAAGAAGAGCAGTGGCGAACCAAATCCTATTGCGACAAGCATTATGCCGACGTTCTCAATACTGGAGTATGCCCAGAGTCGTTTGATACCACTCTGGTGGACCAGGACTAAACTGGCTACTAATGCGGTCAGAGCGCCCCAAATAACTGGCAGCGATGTTGAAATCGAATGATTCGGGGTTGTATTGATTAGTTCACTGATGCGCCAGATAGCAAACAATGCACAGTTGAGTAAGGCGCCCGATAACATCGCTGACGCCGGCGCCGGTGCTTCTGAGTGAGCGTCTGGGAGCCAACTGTGCAGCGGAACGACACCCGCTTTTGTCCCGTAACCAAGTAAACAAAAAATGTATCCAAGCTGCAAAAGTTTTGGTTGCAGAGCATCAGCATGCGCAATCAATACCCTTATGTTCAGGCTGCCGGTGGCAGTGGCACCGTGTTGACTGGAGGCGAAGATCAGCACTGTACCAAGCAGTGCAAATGCGATGCCGACACTGCATACGATTAGATACTTCCAGGTGGCTTCTAGTGAATGTTTGTCGCGTGAATAGTAGACGAGTGCTGCTGAAAACAGTGTAGTTGCTTCGATGCTCACCCACAAAAATCCCAGGTTGTCGCAGATGAAGACGAAACTCATTGCCAGCAAAAAACAAGCGGCTGCTGCATAGAAGATACTTTCATGCTGGGCATCTTCTCCTCGACCAAGGGCTCGTTCTCGGCTGAAAAATGCATACGCGTGACTGAGCGAACAGGCGACGACAACGTTGGTCAAAACAAGGAAATAAGCACCGACTCGGTTGATTGAAAAATCTTCAGAGAAGATCATATTGCCGACTGTGCCGTTTAAAACAGGCATGCAGAAGTAGCTAATCAAGCCGATTTGCAGCCAGCACAAAATTGGAATCGCGACTCTTATAAAACCAACGTTTCTGGTTCCTATGGAAACAAATGCTGCGAACAATGGGATAACAGACATGGCGACTGGAAAGTTCACTTGCTTAATCCCTCAAGTCTGTTAACTGGGCAACATCAATGTGCTCGAAACTCTTTTGAATTTTAAAAATCAGCAGGCCGCAAATCATTACCCCAACCAGGACGTCTAGCATTACGCCCATCTCGACGAATAGCGGCATTCCTCGTGTTTGCGTCAAGGCGAAAACAAAAATACCGTTTTCAATCACGAGAAATCCGAGTATCTGGCTGATCGCCAGTCGCCTGGTCAACATCAACACAAGTCCGGTGAAAACTAAGGAAATGCCGGCTGCTGCACCGCACCAGCCGCCGCTGCCACTGCCGACTTCAGGTAGTGGCAGGCCGTTGGTCAAGTAGAAGCTCACAGCCATAAGTAAAATTGACCCGTGCATCGCTAGTGGTGGCGGAACGAAACAACCTTTGTCTCTAGTGATTTTTAATTGTGCCATTGTCCATGACAGAAAGAGTGGAATACAGGCAGCTTTGAGAATCGCTATCAAAAGTGCAATACCGATCAACGTGGATTCTGAATTAGTTAAACCGGTCAGTGCGGTTGCGGCGGCAACTAAAATTGTTGCCGCTCCGTATAGCCAAAGATTCACGCGGATATGCAATGAACCCGGCATTAAAATGGCAACAATTGCCGCTGCCAGCGCACAGACTTCGATGTTGGTGACATTCATTTGATCAGTCCTCCGCCAACGGCGATTAATGTGGCAAGGAGGCTCATGGTTAGAGAGTAGGCAATAAACTCTGGTACCTTTCGCCAATGTAGTTTCACCGAAAGACTTTCAAAAACTCCTACTGCTGCGGCGATCAAGAGTATGCCGATCAGATTGACGAGGGCTTGAACTGCCGGTTCTGCGTTCCAAATTTGAGGAATGGCGCGCATGAAACACTGCGCGGAGAGCCCGAAGAGTATTGTCATTCTTAATGCATGGGCAAATTCGATAAGGGCAAGATTGCGACCAGAGGCTTCCAAAATCATTGCTTCGTGAACCATAGTCAATTCCAAGTGTGTCGTCGGATCGTCTACAGGCATGCGCGATAGTTCGACCAAGCTGGCAAGCAGAACTGCAAGACCAACTGCTAACCAGATTCCCGGGCAATTGCTTAAGCCAGTGTTTGAAAACGAAAAAATCAATTGTAAATCACTGCTTCCAGTCACCGCGCCAAGGGCGACGAAACCCAGGAGACCCGCCGGTTCTACCATAAGTGCCAGGGTCGCGTCGCGACTGGCACCGAAGGCACCAAATGCGGAGCCGGAATCCAGAGCGCCGAGTAATAAAAACATCCGGGCCATGGCAAAAAGGTAGAAAACTAGAAACAGATCGGCGCTTGGTGGCGATGGTTTAAAGCAGAGCCAGGGCGCAATCCAGGCGACTAAAAGCATATCAGCGAGTCCGACGACTGTGGCGAAACGGAAAACGCCGCACATCGTTTTACTGAGTGTTTCGCTTTTTCGGCATAGCTTCAAAAGGTCGAACAATGGCTGTAGAAGGGGTGGTCCGACACGATTTTGTAACCGAGCCTTGGTTTTTCTAATTGTTCCTAATACAAAAATCGGTGTAAAGAACACGCTGACAACGAAGAACAACCAGGGCTGTATGGTGGTGCTCATGCGGCACCTCGTGCATAGCAGTCAACTTTTTGACAGCAGTTGTTCGTCATCTGATTCTTCATAAGTTTGTTCCTACAAGAAGAAGTACGACTAGCGTGATGCAGACGTAGAGCAGATATATGTGAATACTTCCGGCTTGCAGTTTCGCTAAATACTTAGATGCTGAACTGATCAGTGAAAGAGTAGGCACGTAGACCTTGGATTCGAGTATCGATACCATTTCGACTTCAACATCGACTTTCTCAGGAAAATGTCGACAGTCATCTCCATCGATTTTCAGATTTGCTTTGTATCGCAAAATCGGTCTGAAGATTCTTGCTATGGGCTGTGCAAAAGAATCCGATGTTACCTGGGTTCGCGGTGACAGCGGTCCGAACCCGCAATCCCAGGTTCGATATTCGCGAGTTTGCGATGAGCCTAGAAACAAAATGTAGATCAATGCCACCATTGAAATCAGCGAGACTGCTATGATTTCCATCGGTATCGGAAATAGCACGTTCGCTTCGGCGCTGCCGATCATCGCCAGACTCTCAAAACCAGCTGTGTGAACAGCTATATCTGATACTAGATGAGTTACTCTTTCGGCGCAAACACCAATAAGCAAACACAGAATTACAAGAAACATTTGAGAAGCATTCATTGCACGATTCGTTTCCGTGGCTTTTGATGCTGCGCTCGAACGAGCTGTTCCAAGAAAGGTGACTCCGCAAGCTTTGACAAAAGTCGCAATTGCTAATCCACCGACTGCAGATAGGAGGCACAGTCCGGCGAATGCAATTCCCTTGTCTATGTATGATGCGCTCTGGTACGCGCTCTTGAACAGACTCTGATAGAGCAACCATTTACTTGCGAATCCATTTAGCGGTGGCACCGAGCAGATCGCAAAACTGCCCGCAAAAAAGCACATCATCGTCCAGGGCATTTGACGAGCCAAACCGCCGAGCTTACGTAAGTCCTTGGTGTGCGCATGCATGTCTACTGACCCTGCCGAGAGAAATAACAACGATTTGAACAAACCGTGATTTATGCAATGAAAAATTGCCGAGACAAACGCCAGGAGCGCCAGTTCAGAAAGCCCGGCAATGCGAGCTTTCAACCCGATGGCGATGGCAATCACTATCAATCCGATGTTTTCGATACTGGAATAGGCGAGCAGTCTTTTCAGATCGTTTTGAACAAGAGCAAAAAGGATTCCCCAGAATGTTGAGACAACCCCAAGAAATAGAGCGAAATTAGCGATCTCGACTGAGTTCAGACCTCCACAGACGAGGATTCTGATTATGCCGTAAATGGCAATTTTTATCATAAATCCGCTCATTAATGCTGATACCGTACTTGGTGCTGCCGGATGTGCATACGGTAACCAGATGTGGAATGGCCACACGCCAGCTTTGATGCAGAATGCCAGAAGAATCAGACCGGCGGGCAAGTAGGAATCTGCTCTGACAAAGGACCAATCGGCGAAATTCCAACTTCCCGAAATTGCGTGCATACCAAGGAAACCGCCACACAAAAATGCAGTTGCGATTCTGGTGGCGCCCAGATATATAAGTGCGGATTTCTGAACGACTCTGTGTGAATAGTCGCTTGCCACCAGCGCCGCTGACGATAACGACATGATTTCCCAGAGGACGATGAATGTCACCGCATCAGCACTGGCGACAACGCCGTACATGGAAATTACGAAGAAAAAAAGTGCTGTCCAGTAGCATCCCATGTGAATCTTAGACTTTAGATGACTGAGATAGCCCGGAGAGTAAACGCTAATTGCCAAAAGGATAACGCTGAGCAAACCGATGAACAGTCCTGCCAATCGATCTATCCGGAAAGTAATCGGATAAACGCCGAGCAGAACAGACTTGGAAGTTTGCAAATAGAGGGATGACTCTTTCAGGCTGAAAGCTACCAACAGAAAGCCTGCGCCCATGACGAAGAGAACTACTGCAGGAAGCCAGTTCGATGATTCTTTCCGGTCCGGCTCCTTGAGTTGGGGCGGCGAGACGGTGTAGGTGTTGGAGTTCATTTGGATGCCGTTGAGCGGACTTAGAGAGGTCCGAGCGTGCTCAGTGCTTTAGTTCCATTATGTATCAACAGAAGCAATTGCGCAATTGTGCAATTGCGCTACCGGTGTTAGAATTCGTAATAAAGAGTCTTTCTGTCTTGCAGTTTTGTAAGGCAGAAACCAACAGACGCAGGAGTTCTCGTCATAAAAGCGCTCAGCCGTATTCTCACTCAGGACCAGCTCCAGTATGTTGAAGACGTTTCTCCGGCGGAAATCAGTCTGCGACTGATTTCCAAATCCTCAAATGGAGTGGCAGTCGTCGCATGCGCAGAGATGGGCGGGGCTGATTTGCGTTTTCCCAGCGATCCGAAGCTTCCTTTCTATATGTGGCAAAACCTCGGTGGCTGCATCATCGACAGTCTTGGATTGGACGTAGTTGTGGTTGAGAAGGATATCAATGATATCGTTGTCTTTGGACATACGAATTGCGGTATTATCACAACCGGTTTGTGTGGCACCAACTCGGATTGTTTCTCCGAAGAGGTCTACAGGCAACTTTGCGAAAGAACTGAGAAGACACGCGTTGCTACAAAGGATCGATTTGGTGAAAAGTTCGACGGCGAAGTGCAGATCAAAGCGACAAGAGATTTCGTGCTCCGACAGATTGCCAGTCTTCTCAGTCTTGATTTGATTCGGAAGCGAGCTGAGGATGGGCTTCTCCGTATTCATTCATGGATTTTGAATTCGGAAACCTCAGAAATCGAAAGCTTTAATCCGTCTACAAGAGAGTTCGCTGTTCTATCCCCATTTTGGAGCTAACGAGAATTGGTGCATATTCCTGAGTCAGTACGAACAGACGATAAGTATCGAGACTTGCTTATCACAGTTGATTCTAGTGTCGATATTCCAGCAGTCTGGCAGAATACGCCGATTGCTGCACTAATCATGGCGCAGAATTTTGGCTGGCCGATTCAAGCTTCCGGTAAAGCGGAATTATTGATTGCTACGTGTATTGAATTTCGATACGCGCTGCCGGTCCCGCGTATGTACGCCTACGTTATTCGTCGTGCCAGTGGTCGAGTGATCGGCTCTGAATTCAGCGTCGGATACACACTTGCTCATGGTGTTAAATATTTGGTTCTCATCGGTCATAACGATTGCGGAATGTCTAAGCTGCCGGAGAAGGCACCGCTGGTGGTGGATGCTTTTGTCGAGCAAGGATGGTCAAGAGACGCTGCTGAAGAGTATGTCGCAAAGCAGGCTAAACGTCATTCGATCGACGATGAACTTGGTGCACTGAAAGAAGAATATTTACGATTGCGAAAGATCTTTCCGCGGATCGTGATTGCACCCCTGTTTGTTTGCTTGCATGACAGCCGGTTATATATTCCAAAATGGGTTCTAGATTCCGAATCAGATACGAGTTCAGCTATCACGGTTCCATCTGAAGTGATAGCCGAGTTGCCCTAATGCCGCCAAGCAACAGCGAAAAATTTGTTGGCTCCGATGTTAAAGCTAATATGCAAACTGAACAAAGCAATATTGAAAAGTCACGACTGAGCTGAAGATGAGAACATGAGGGAAAAACTGGTTATTTTTAAGGCGGAGTTTTTCAAGGCGCTGGCCAATCCGCTCAGAATCAGAATACTTGATGAACTGAGAACGGAAGAGCTAACCGTTTCAGAGATCAGAGATCGTTTGGAAGTCGAGCTTCCCAATGTCTCGCAGCAGCTGTCGGTTTTGCGTTCGAAAAAATTAGTGGTGGGAAGGAAGCAAGGTAATAATATTTACTACTCTTGCAGCGATCCATCCGTGTTTAAACTGTTGGATGTCGCCAAAGAGATCTTCAACAACCACCTGATCGACTTGCAAGAAACTCTTCGAGACCTGCAAGAGTAGCTGTTTGCTCAATCGCAGCATTCAGACCAAACGCCGGACGAAATCAGAACAGGCGAAATCGATCAAGACGACGACGGTTTAGCCGAAAAGCGTTTTACGGATAGAGTCCTCGCAGCCAGCGAGCTTCGACGACTCGGTCGAGAGCCAGGCGCATCGATGCCATCCGCAGCGAGCAGTGTCCGTACTGCTCAGATGTCTTGAACACTTTGTGCGATGTCCTATCAACCAATTCTTCAAGGCGAGCGTAAACTTCGTCTTCAGTCCAGAGCAGGCGCATTACGCCTTGAACCCATTCGAAGTAGCCGACGGTGACGCCAGCTCCGGTTGTGAGAATATCGGGGACAACGATCACTCCGCGCGATTCGAGCATCTCGTCAGCGTCCGGAGTTACAGGTCCGTTAGCGCCCTCAACCAAAACTTTGCATTTTATTTTGTTGGCATTGTCCTTGTTGATCACGTTACCGACAGCGCAAGGCGCGAGGATGTCGCACTCGAGTTCAAGCAATTCTTCGTTGGTGATGTGTTTGCCACCATCGAATCCTTGAAGTGATTTATTTTTCTCGAGATAAGCAGTCAGTTTGTTTAGATCCAGACCATCATGATTGTAAATACCACCACTACTGTCTGAAACAGCAATAATTTCGAAGCCCATGGCTGCAAGGCTGCGCGCTACGGAGGCACCGACTTGTCCGAATCCCTGGATCACCACTTTCGGTGTCTTCTTATCCAGTCCGTTATGACGCATGACGCTTCGTGTCACCAGCGCAACACCATATCCGGTGGCGTGGTGAGAACTTAATGAGCCGCCGATCGATTTCGGTTTGCCGGTGACAATCGAAGGAATTGTGTTGCCGACGTTGACGCTGTAGGTATCGAGAATCCACGCCATAGTCTGTTCGTCGGTGTTTAAATCCGGAGTTTGTATGTCCGCGTTTGGTCCGATCAATTCGATAATTTCCGAACAGTAGCGGCGAGTGGCGCGCTCCATTTCTGTTGTCGAGTGCTGGGCTGGGTCGATTCTCATTCCGCCGTGAGCGCCGCCGAAAGGTAAATTCATCAGCGCGCATTTCCACGTCATGCGCATGGCCATCGAGGCAACTTCGCCCATCGTCAAGTCTACGTTGTAACGAACTCCACCCAGACCGGGACCCATCGCCAGGTCATGATGAACTCGGTAACCGACGAATGATCTCACGCTGTCATCGTCCATTCTGACCGGGACCATTACTGTCATTGCGCGTTTTGGATTGCGCAACGGCAAGAGCACGTTTTCATCAAGCTTCATCCAGCGAGAAGTTTTGTCGAGAAAACTCTGTGCCATTTTGAAGTCTTCAGTATCCCACTCATTGAGATTCTCTTCTTTTTCGATGTTCGCAGAGCTCATTTTTTCGGTAGCGGTCCCCATTTTTCCTCCAGTCGCGATCGACGCTTCGAGCAGCGGCAAACCATGCCACTATTGGCGACATAGAAATTGTACTCCGAAAGTATTTTTGTATGTGTAATCGAAATTTGAAGGTAAGAGAACTTAAATCCTTGCGAAAAGCAATCCTGGCTGGGAAAACGGGTTTTTGGGTTTCCACCAGTAGTCGGACTCGGTAATATCTGTCATGATTTCTTAAGGTAGATCGAAACGGGCTTAATGCTGACAGGCTGAATCGCCGCAATGAATCAGACGGGAACTAGATTTTGCTTCAGATGCGGATACGTGTCGGCGAGCGGCGAAGATGTCTGTCCATCGGACGGTTCGCGTTTGAGCGCGGCGTCGACCGACCCTTATATCGGCAAAACGCTGGCCGGTAAGTACGAAGTCCTCAGTCTGCTCGGGCGAGGCGGAATGAGCGTCGTCTATAAGGTCCGCCATTTGTACATGAACCGCCTGGAAGCACTCAAGATATTGCGTGTGGAGCTCACTTCCGACAGCGATGCTTTGCAGCGTTTTCAGCGAGAAGCAACTGCAGTTGCTGGTTTGCGGCATGTCAATGTGGTGACGGTGCTCGAGTTTGGCGTTTTGGAAGATGATACGCCGTTTCTTTCGATGGAGTTCCTGGAAGGAAAGGATTTGGGAGATGTTCTCAAAGAGGAGCATCATCTGACCGTCGAACGCGCTATGCCACTCTTCTCCCAAATCTGTGCGGGACTTTATCATGCGCATTCCCGCGGCGTCGTTCATCGTGATATCAAACCAAGCAACATTTTGATTTCCACTGCTAACGGCGATGATTTGCCGATTATTGTGGATTTCGGCATTGCTAAATTACTGCATGCTGACGGGTCGACATTTAACCAGTTGACCTCGACCGGTCAGGTTTTTGGCAGTCCGTTATATATGAGTCCGGAACAGTGCAATTCGAAAAAGATTGACGAGCGAACTGATGTCTATGCCCTCGGTTGCGTCTTCTATCATGTTCTGACAGGCGTGCCTCCGATACTGGGGAGTAATCCGTTGGAAACCATGATGCGTCAGATTCAGGAGACGCCGCGTCCCTTCCATTTCGTGAAGCCCGATAACCAAGTACCGGCAGCGATTGAACGTGTGATTTTCAAAGCTCTAGCTAAACATCCGGAAGATCGGCACGCCAACATGAATGAGTTTCGAACCGCTCTTTTGCAAGCTGCGAATCTGACTGTCACGGATTTAAATTCCGGTAGTTATATTGACCGTGATATCAGCAATGGTATTGATACTGCAGGTAGTATCAAAGAAAAAATGCGACCAAAACATCAAGCTGTCGATGCGGAAAATCTGGCGGCCGGCGCTTTCACTCAGATGACTTTGAATTCGAGTGCTGAAGAAACCAACCCGAATCTGACCGAATCGTATTACCGCAAAAGGTTGTTCCGGTCCCCGGATGCACACGAACAATTTTCAACCCTGGTTGGTGGATCATATCGAGGAGTGCTGCATGCGCCGGCAGCTCAAATCGCCGCGGGATTATTAGTGGTCGTCACCATAGCAGTGGGGGCGATTCTCCTGACTCCAGGCGCCACCCAGAAAGTCAATGTCACTGACAGTGATGGTCAGGAGAAGGGGGCGGGCGCCCGAAGACCGAGATATGCGGACGAGACCGTCGCTCAAAGTGATAGCACGAAAACGAAATCCAACCTGATCGCTGCTCTACCAAGCGCCCCGCTCGCCTTAGAAGCGAGGCAGATGACACGAAGCCGAACGACGAAGAGCGTTGTTGATACTGGATTTGCAAAGAGGCGTAATACCAAGGGACTGGTGATGTTCTCGCGAATCCCGATTGCTAAGTGGCACTACGAACCAGGCATTGTGGATGCTTTGGTGACGACTCGTCCTGGTGACGCACCGGATTCCGGAACGATTTACCATATATCGTTTGGCCCTTCGACCAATACGAGCGGCTTCGAAGAGCTGTCGGATGAACTTGTCGCTGAATTGAAAAAACGCTTGGCAGTTGTTAGCGTGAAAGGTCAAAGACATGGTGCTTTACCGATTTACCAAATGGAAATTAAATACCAGATCAAAGATCCGCAAAATCCGCGGGAATTGAGATCGAGCTATGTTCTTATTTTCCGAGCTGACGACGGTTTTCAGGCACTGCATATAGTGCCTGGCCGCGGCCAAGGAAATCGTGACACTCTTGAAGTTATTGAAAACAAAATTTTAAAAATGTTCAAGGCACTGTAATTGTGCCCTTTATGCTGGTTTGAAAACTCAAATAGACGCGTTGTTGAGTAACCTGGGGCGGCTGCGCTCGGGCAAATTTTGCACCGTATTTAGTGGCAAAAATTGACCTTCCTCAGGCTGATAACTGAAGATTTCTCCGGTCTCGATCTTGTATGTCCAAGCATGTAAATTCAGCTCACCGCGAGACAAACGAGCTGCGACGGATGGATGCGTTCTGAGATTTTCGAGTTGGACCAGCACATTCTCCTGCATCGCTATATTGAGGAGTTGCTCTTCATCAAGATCGACGTAATTCTCTTTGACCGTGCGGCGGGTAGCTTCAGCGTGCGACAACCATGCTGACACGGACGGCATCTCTTTGAGTCCGTCTGGAAACATCAGTCCCTTCATCGCACCGCACAAAGAATGTCCGCAAACAATTATGTCCTTGACTCCAAGTCCGGCGACTGCGAACTCGACGGTCGCACCCTCTCCGCCATTCGCCGCGCCATAAGCCGGAATAATGTTTCCTGCGTTTCGCAGGATGAACAGATCTCCTGGATTTGTTTGAGTGATCAGATTTGGGTTGATGCGTGAGTCTGAACAAGTGATGAACAGTGCATCTGGACTCTGACCTTCAGCCAGGCGCTCAAACAATTCCTTGTGCGACAAAAATATTTTTGATTGAAATTTGTGAAGACCGGAGATAAGTTTTAGCATGTATCCAAACCACGATGAGAGTGACGAAGCGCTGCTGGCAATTGAGTCACCGCTATTTTCTAGACAGTATATCAGAAGTCGGCATTGCAAAAATCTTTGCGTCTTGTGAAGGTCTGAAGAAGTCAGGCCGCTCTTTTAGGCTACTTTATCAGCTTGACCGATTTCTGTGATTTTCGTGCGATCCTTGGTGCTTTCGTCGCTCCCAAACCGTAGGTAAACCATACTGTAGTGCCGAGCATAACCACCGACAGTGTCGCCCACAAGAAGCTCCAGAAGACTGCAGGAAGTACGAACATGTGTTCCATGACCGTGGCGTCCGACCAGATTGTCGAGCCCATCAGGGTTGCTGTTAAAACAATGCTAATCGCACGCAGGCTGTCCATCGCGGTGTAGATCGCGAGGAACAAAACCAGCAGATTCGCGTTGTTATCCTTGAGTTTTAGACCTGCATAAATTGTCGCCGCAGCCATGGCCACAGCCCACAATAAACTGAAAAATCCTTGCACGAGGCTGGCGGAGAATAATGTTGGAGCGATAAACCATATCGATGCAAACCCAATGATAGAGCCGATTCCAATCAATATCCCTTTTGAGAGTTTGTGAAATTGACTGAGGTAAACGAGCAGCGATCCGAAAATTGCGGTGCCCAAGTAACCTGCCTGAATCGAGAAGAACGGAAAGCCGCCCTGTGACATTGTCAATCCGCCATGACCCGCACCATCAGCGACAATCGTCATGCCGTTGACATGACCGCCTGTTAAGACAGTTACAATGGCATGGCTGAATTCGTGAACGAGAGTGGCGAACTGATTGAGCGGAGTGAAGAAAATTTCGGCGCCCGGAATTTTCGAGAGAATCACACTGGCAATCATGATTCCCCAGAATAGAGCCATTTTCTTTGAATGACTATGTGTGGAGAAAATTGTCTCTGCCGTTTTCTTGACGATAAAATCGTCCTTCACCATCGCGGGAGAATGACTGTGAGCGGTTGCGCCTGAGGCTGTAGTGAAACCACTGGCGGCTGATTTCTCGGTTCTCACTTCCGCTTCCAGCTCCGCCAATCTTTTGGCTGTAGCGCGAGCCTTTTCGTCGTCGCTCGCTGTCGCCTTCAGTCGGGTTTTCGATTTTTGTTTTTGGTCCTGGTCTTTATTAGCCATAAATGTTTTGGTTTGGGTGCGAATCCGAATCAATCGAAAGGAGGAATACAATTAAAGGACCGGCGATATCATTTCATTCTACCGAAGGTTGTTTGCTGAATGGCTAAATCTAGTGCTGGGGATGAAAAACTGCCCTACATCCAAACACAGCGGCAGTATTTCGATGAACGGGTCGATTTTTTTCGAGCGCCTGTGCCTGCGGCAATCGAAGAACGCACAAGGGCAATCGTTGCCAGTGCAGGTTTAAATGAAAACACTCGGGTGCTGGATGTGGGAACCGGTGTCGGTGTGCTTGTCGCGCACTTTCTTGAATTTGGAGTGCCGGCAGGTAGTATCGTCGGACTCGATCTTTCTCAAGAGATGTTACGCGGTGCTAAAAGCCGTTTTCCCGAAGTTTTCTTTTACCAATCGGATATCGCGGACTTGCGTTTGCCGCTGCCCGATGAGTTTCCGGAGAATTTGAGGCGACCGCGAGAGATTGGTGAGGATCCAATAAAGTGTTTTGATATTGTTTTCTTCAATGCTTGTTTCGGGAATATGTGGAATCAGCAAGAGGCTCTGATGGCAGCCGCTCAATTGCTGGGCGGAAGAGGGCAAATTGTTATCAGTCATCCGCTGGGCGCGCGTTTCGTGGACTCTCTCCATCGCAATGAACCGCACATCGTCCCGCATCAGTTACCAGATCAAGAGCAATTGGGGGCTTTATGCTTGAAATCGAAACTTGAAGTCGTTTCAGCGGACATTCGAGATGAGTTCTATCTGGTTATTTTGAGAGCAGTAGGAGTGTGAGTCGAGCGGCCGAGTACGGGACGAACTCACGAAAGAGCAAA
>CAZRMH010000093.1:0-22659 GCA_964600935.1 uncultured Candidatus Obscuribacterales bacterium | reverse complement strand
TCGACAAGAGTTTGCACGCCGGATTAATCGGTATCGCGACAGTTATGATCTTCATGATCGTTCTTTACGGACTAGTTGGAGTAGTCGCCGACCTGGCGCTTATCCTCTACACGATAGCGACACTGGCAATCTTCGTATACATTCCAGTCACACTGACACTGGCTGGTATCGCCGGATTCATCCTCTCGATCGGTATGGCAGTTGACGCCAATATTCTGATTTTCGAACGTACGAAAGAAGAATTGTCCGAAGGTCGCACGCTGTTCACGGCTATCGAAACTGGCTTCACTAAAGCGTTTTCAGCTATCTGGGACAGTAACGCGAATAGTTTGATTGCCTGCGGAGTGTTGATGATGTTCGGCACATCCGTAGTCAAAGGATTCGCAATCACACTGGCTCTCGGTGTGGCGATATCGATGTTTACAGCGATTACGGCCACCCGGACACTGCTTCACTTGATTCCAAGAAAGGTCGGTCTCTTTGGTCATAAATATGACCGCAAAGAAGGCGCCGCAGAAAAAAAAAGCCAACAGCTGACGAGCGGGGAGATAACTAAGTAATGAAACTGCCACACGTAGACATCGTTAAGTACAGAAGCATCTGGTTCGGCATCTCCGCAGCGCTCACCATCCCCGGTATCATCGGAATCATCATGTGCTTGATCCAATTTCACGCACCACTGAAGCCGGGCATCGACTTCACCGGTGGTTCGATTCTGCAATATCAATTTGATAAACCAGTAGAGTTGGACTCGGTCCGGAAAGTTTTAGAAGAGTCTGATTTGCACGGATCGCAAGTTCAGAAAGCATTTATCTCAGGAAAAGAAGTAATCGTCATGCGCACAAAGTCGCTCGATGATGAGGCTGAGAAGAAAAAACTCGATGGAAATTTGGCAACCTCATTGGGTCACTTTCAATCGCTTTCCGTAGACAAAGTGACAGCCACGATCGGCCCAGAGCTGCTGACAAACGGCTTGATAGCGCTGTTTGCAACACTGGCAATGATGGTGGCATACATCTCGTATCGATATCAATTCGATTATGCGATCTGTGCGATCGCCGCACTTTTCCACGACGTAATCGTACTTGTCGGTTTCTATGCGCTCTTCGGAGTATTCCTGGGAACCGAAGTCGACAGTTTATTCATAAGCGCAATTCTGACAGTCATTGGTTTCTCAGTCCACGACACAATCGTAGTATTTGATCGCGTCCGAGAAAATGCAAAATTTGTCGGTTCGAGAATCAAAGACCCGGTCACCGGCGAGGAAAGGAAACGAACCTTCGGCGATGTTGCAAATGACAGCGTCAATCAAACTCTTTTCCGTTCACTAGCCACCTCCGCAACCGTAATTTTCACGCTGACCAGTCTTTATGTACTCGGCGGTGTGACGACTCGCGATTTCGTATTCGCGATGCTTATTGGAATCATTTCGGGGACGTACTCCTCCATCTTCAACGCCAGCGCCCTGTTGGCGTGGTGGAGAGAAATCGTCAGCAAGCGCCCGGTCGTTCCTAAAGTAGTTGCGACATAAATGAAGAAACGAAGCCGCAATCAGGGCATTCGTTCCGATCCAAACGTTTTAGGTAAATTGCATACTGCGTCATTGAGCAGATGCCATACAATGTACGCAAAGCGAGGTTTAAATGAGCGATCAAGATAAAGACCTTCTACATGGACTCAGCGAAGAAGAAAAGTGGGACATCCTCACTCGTCCCGAAAAACTCGGCGAAATTCTTCTAAAACACGGAAAGATAACTGTCCACCAGCTCGAAGAACTTATCAAAGAGCAGGAAACATCCGGCAAACCTCTTGGTGAGCTGATTCTCTCGAAAGGTCTGATGTCGCGTTCAGAGCTGCTTACAGCTCTTGATTGGCAACACAAAGCAGATAAGGTAATAATCGATTCGCTCACCGAATTGATTAACAAACCAAAGAAAGACTAAATGTTTTTTTAGAAACTAGGGCATGATCGCTCCGAAGATGCTCTTCGGGCAGTTTTGACGAAAGCTGAAAATCTTGAAATTAACAGCTACAACTCTATTCCGCGTTTTGCGTAATCGATTTCGAGCCGGCAATTTGGAAGAGTAGTTTTCAATCGGTCTATTTCCGCTTGTGAAATCGAGGATGGTATTTCCTCAATGCGCAATTGCGTAAGACCTTTCAATTTCCCTAGCTGGAGCAGCATTCGACCATCCAACTTTGGTTCGCTGATACCGAGACCTTGCAACTCAATCGGTAATCGAGCGAGTGTTGCCAATGAGACGGAATCAACGCAACCATCCGAGAATACCAGTGTCTTCAATTTTTTGTACCGACCAAGTTTCTCCATCGCTGCAGGACTGATGCGAACGTTTCGAAACTCCAGCCGCTCTAGGTTTAAGTTTCTAAAAGTATCCAAGGCCTGCGGCCGAATAGGTTCTCGCCCAATCAAAATCAGCGCGCGTAATCGTTTCACTTCTGACAATGCACTATTAGCGGTATCATCCATCAAGTCAGGATTGAGAGTCAGAGCTGTCAAATTCGGCAGTTTATTGATTCGCGCAAACGTCGCCCTACTGTAGTCAATCTTGCCGTATGGGATGTCCTTAGCCGAGGTAGGGAGCCAATCAATTCGCTCGATACTGCCTGGCAAATAAGAAAATCCAGATCCAGTAATTCCCGGGCAACCTAAAACGCCAAACGATTTTAATGACTTCATTTTTCTCAAGTATTTGAGTTCGTCATCGGTCGGTCCTCCGCCTTTAATTTGAATCTGACGAAGATTGTCTAAATTAGCCAGGTACTGAAGAAATGAGCCGTTGATTTTTGGGCACCTCGTGACGGCAAAATCATCTAGATGAGTACACTTAGAAAGAAACTTCAGATCCGAATCGCTAATTTCGACATCAGCAAATTCGATTGCACGGATACTTTCAAGTTCGGCGATTTGCTCGAAAGGCTTACCTGAAAAGATTCCGCCTCTGACGAGCAAATCGCGAATTGGTGGATTTTGTGGTTTGACCAGAGCGCTCAGATCACTATCCTTTCCATCAACAATTTTGTAATAACTGCCTCTATGTTCAACACCACGACCATAGTCGATCCGGTCATAGACATCGTTTTCGCTCTTCCAGATTCTGATGCCGTCCCCAAACTGTTTTAATTCCCACGCCTCGGGCAGATAGCCACCGAGCACAATCGCTTCTCTAAAGTCTTGCCGCGCTCCTATCGTGTCGCCAATCGATTGTTTTACAATACCGCGATGGAAAAATGCCGATGCATCTTCTCGCTCTGAGACTCCTCTTCTTGAGATAGATCTATTTAAATCGTTCAGCGCCTCACTCTTTTGTTGTCGAAGAAATTTGGCTACGGCTCTGACATCAAATGCACGCAAATTGTTCTTATCAATTTTGAGAGCTTCATTGCAAAGCGAAATTGCCCGCTCGGTTTTTAACTCAGACAACATTTGCCAGGACTGCTCGACAAGCGTCCTGGAACGAGGTTTGATACGTTCACTGATGCTTGGTGAAACGCCAAGAATTTGAGATTCGCCGAATGAAGTCGTTATCGGTTTGGCACGATCATCTGCATCCTTGGTCTGAAAGAAAGAAAAGCAGATAATCACAGGACTCAAAAACACTGCGGTCAAAAAAGCGTAAACTAGAATTGGTTTGGGCCGACGACTGGCTAGAGCCTTTTTTTCATCAAACCGATCAGCAGATGAATCGAAGACACTGGCCACGGAATCCAAAATTTGGAGAGCGTTGACCAATTCGGTCATGGATTCGAAACGCTCATTCTTATTCTTGGAAAGACAAGTCTGAATAATCGATTCAAGCCCATCTGGAAAAATGATGTCGCTGCGCACTTCGGACAAAGTCGGGGCGCGGTCGCGAGAATGCATCGCAATAATTTCCAGCGCCGTTTCGCCGACAAATGGCGTGCGACCAGTCAATCCTTCGAACATGGTGCAGCCAAACGCATAGATTTCCGATCGGGCATCGTAAGGCAGCCCTGCAGCCTGGTCCGGAGGCATGTACGCTGGCGTTCCGACTATCGTCAGCCCCTGCACGATTGCCGAAGCTTGAATCGCGTGCTTAATCCGAGCGACGCCGAAATCGATTAAGCGAACATCGGGATCGTCCGAATTCTCATCGAGAATCAAGATGTTTGATGACTTCAAATCGCGGTGATAAATTCCCTTGGCATGTGCGTATCCGAGCGCGTCAGCTATTCGAATAAATACCTTAACAGCCAGTTCAGGTTCCAGTGGTCCCTTTTCAGCAATGCGCTGTTCCAGGGTTTGACCTTCGGCATACTCCATCACCATATATGGTGCACCACCGGATGTGACACCAAAATCAAGAACTGCCACCACTCCAATATGGTTCATCAAACTGCTTGCTTTCGCTTCGGACTGGAAACCGATCAATTGCTCCGCCGTCACCGAGCGTAGACACTTGATGGCGACTTGTTTACCGAGCAGTCGATCTAGACAGAGATAAACTATTCCAGCTGAACCTTTGCCGAGCTGGGAGATTGGCTGGTAACGCTCCATCGGAAAGAGCGCTGGATCAAGAGCTAGCGCTCCACTCGATAGTTGATGGGCGTCACGACCGAGTAGATGATTTGAGAGATTGCCTTCGGATGTGTTGCCCGTGTCCATTGAGCTCGATATGAATCTGTATTTCGTTTATGCCCAAATTCAATTGCGAAACAGACTGCGCCCACATAACACCTTCGTCTTTGAGCCAATCGAGCCGGCAACCAAGACTATCAAACGATGCCCAGGCAAGCGTTTACAGTAAACCACAAGCAGCGTCAGTAAGCGTCGCCTGGTACTATTGAAACGTTGGACCGGTGTACGGCATGACGCACGAAGACAAATGCCCAAAGTGTGGAAAAAACGTTCGTCTCAACAAGGCCGGCACGATTACACAATGGTTGAAGAGCCCTTCCGACTGCGAATGCGACAGTCTAATGCAGCAAGCCGCCCTGGTCGCCGAAGACGAACGACAGATGATCCAATGCCCCAGGTGTGGCAAAGTCCGGACGCCAGAACGGGATGGCTCTCTCACCCAATGGATATTTAAGGACAGCAGATGCAAATGCCAATGGGATGACCTGAGTTTCGACATCGATCCAGCCACAACAAATAGAACGGTGCGCGCTGAGCCGATAGATCCCGAAATCAAACAAATTTTGGATTCCGGAGAAACCGATCACCACGGTCTCTCGGAGGACGAATTTCCATTCGACCGCTATATCATTGCGCGCGAAATCGGTCGGGGCAGCAGCGGAATTGTCTTCAAATGCTGGGATTCTTTTCTGAAAAAGAGGGTGGCGATTAAGACCTTGACCGGCAAAATCTGGTCCGGCGAAGACATGTTGCGTTTGCAAAACGAGGCGCGCGCAGCAAGCAAACTGAGTCATCCAAACGTAGTGCGAGTGCTCGATTTTGGTGCATCACGGGGCGGTCAACCATTCATGGTTATGGACTTTGTCGACGGTCAAACTCTGGAACAAGTTTTAGACGAACAGGAAATTCTGGAGCAACACATCGCACTATCGATTTTTTCTCAGATTCTTGCCGGCGTTGGTCACGCCCATCGACATGGCGTTATGCATCGCGATATCAAACCATCCAACATACTGGTTTTAAACGCTTTCTCGGACGATCCGCAGGCGAAGGTGATCGATTTTGGTATTGCGGCGCTCACCGATGTAACATCGGTATCAAAAACCGCCTCCGGCAACACAACCTTGACGGGCAGCCCACCCTAGATGAGTCCGGATCAGGCGCGCGGCGAAATTTTCGAAGCCACTTCTGACGTTTATTCTCTGGGATGCGTATTCTATGAGACCTTGTCGGGCATCAATCCGTTCCGCGGACAGACAGCGTTAGAGACCATTTCAAGACACGCCAACCTTGAGCTTCCACCATTTTCAGAGACCATCCCGGATGTTTCAGTCGATCCTGAACTCGAGAAAACGATTTCTCGAATGCTCGAGAAAAGCCCCAAAATGCGATACCAAACGGTTAGCGAAGTGAAACAAGCGATCGACGTTATTTTAGACCGCTTCGATACGGAAAGAGGTGGTATCCGCCTGCGCAGAATCGAGTCAGAGAATGAATTTTCTATCGACGATCGTTTATGGAAAATTCGCCGCCCGCCCGATGCGATCTTGTTTGGTATCGTTTGTGGTTGCACTTTGCTAGCTTTAGGCATGGGTTTTCTGGTAATGAATCGTACGGCTGACGACGCAAACGCTAGAAAAAAGATTGCTCTACCCAAGACGGCAAACACTACGACCTTAAGCGACGAGCCCACACATTCGAGTTACATCGAAGATATGATTATGCCGAACTCTAAAAAAAACGATGCCTATTTGAAAACTTTGAAAGAGACCGGTGATTTGAGAAACGTCAACTTGAGAATGTCCGATGTCACGGATGACGGTGTGAAGAGTATTCAACACTTGCCGATAGTGTGGCTGGACTTATCCTACACCGCCATTACGGACCGCTCTCTGGAGTATGTCTCGCACATGCCGCAGTTATGCGGGCTTTATCTAACTGGTTCGGAAGTCACCGTCAACGGTATCAAGCAATTGAGCAAAATGGAGCATCTTCAATTTCTTGACGTTTCCGCCATACCCACAAGTAAAGATGGTTTGCGCTCAATCGCTGCGATACCTAATTTGACCAGACTGTACATGATCAGTGTTCCGAATTTATCTGCTGATGTCTTGTCAGAACTGATCGCGGCGAAAAAACTTTCCGGATTAGGTTTCCGAAGGTCGAGCCTGGATCACAATTCTCTAGTCGTACTCGGCAAACTGAAATCGGTGAATTCGCTAATCGTTTCTTACTGCGGACTAACCGACGAAGACCTCGCGCCACTAAAGCAATTAAACGAACTCACCCTACTAGATATTTGCGGAAACGATATCACCGACAAAGGATTGATGTACTTGGCCGACTTCAAGAGCTTGCGACAACTGCATGTCGGTAATTGCCCGAAGGTTACAAAAACAGGCATCGACCGATTCAAGAAGAAACACAAAAATTGCGCGGTACGGCTTGACCTCGGGCCCAACATGCTGGGCAACGACCAGATGTAAACCCGCATCACATACAGATTAGACTATTTTCCCTACATTCAGATATCGCCTGATTCAAATTAAATATTAGTTTATAGACTGCCACCATATTTGGGATCATAATGGTCGAGCACTTAATTGACCTGGCAACCACTCCTGGTGCATTCGTAGGAAATTTTTTCAATGAACCGAATCAGTGAACCGGCAAAAAATCCAACTGGGCTTCTTCTAGCAGCATCGCTGGCGTTGTTCGTATCCGGCTGCACGATCGTTGAACCCGGCGAAGTGGGTGTCAAAATCAGCATGGGGAAAATGCAAAAGGCTTTGTTGATGCCCGGAATGCAAGGTTTTTTGCCAGGAGTCGATAACATCTATCATTACTCAATCAAACAAAAAACTCTCGAAGGAAAAGCGATTCCATTGACCGCTGATCAACAACCGATCACGATGGAGTACAAAGTTCTCTACAGCATTCCGGAAGGGCAAGTTCTCACACTGTGGGCGAACTATACGGGAGACCCGTATACGCAGCTGGTCGATCCGCAGATTCAAGAAGCGTTTCGCCAGGTGGTATCACAGTACAAAGCGGATGCGGCAACAAAGAACGTAAACGTGATCAAGAATCAGGTCCTATCGATGACCAAGGAAAACGTCAAAGGTCTAGTCAATATCGTCGACATTCCAATAACTCATGTCGAGTTGCCAGAGGTCCTGCAACAAGCTATCGCCCAGAAACAGGTCATGGAACAGCAGTCGCTACAAAAGGCCTACGAGCTCGACAAAGCAAAGAAAGAAGCCGAAATTACTGTCGCCAACGCGGAAGCTCAAGCACGGTCAATCACGCTTCAAACTCAAGCTTTAGAAAAATCGCCGGCGCTAATCGAATACGAGAAAGTGAAAAAATGGGACGGCAAGCTACCAGGCACCTTCATATCCGGTGGCGCGGCCAACACACTGTTCCAACTGAAGTAGCCACCGCGTACACCGGACACTCCAGCTCCAGTCTTGCACGATTAGCAGGTCTACTCTCTGGGCATAGTGTAGGAGTGGAAAAGTATGGGGTTGAGACAGATGGTCAACGAAATTACCGTCCCGACGGCAAAAGTCGATGAGCTTGCACGCCTTTTGCAAACCGGCAGTTTCGAAGAATTTATGCGGCTTTTTAAAGCCAACTCGCGCGAACTCACAGCCGCAGACGAGGCCATGGAAGCGCCTGTCGCACTCGCAGAACTGATAAACAAAGCCCTGATTCAGAAAAACCCAGAAACCGATATGAAGCTGGTTGTTTCGCAAAAGTCCAGCGAGAAAAAACACCTGATCATGATCAAGGACAACTCCCGCTTCTGGGGAGACAGTTACACAATCACTCGGCAGATGTTCACAGTCTAGGATTAGACTGCGAATCTCAGAAGCAATTTTGTTTACTTAAATGTCGACTCGAGAAAGAGCCCATTGAGCGTGCTCAACCAACATCGGGTCTGGTTCGCTTTGGCAAAAACGTTTCAAACGCCGCACCACCTGTAACACCACTTCATCCGGTACTGACTTACTGGTATCGGAGTTAGAAAGCTTCGATAGCTCATTTCCCATAACCACAAGCGCGTTCCGCAAGATCCCACGACGTTTTGGTCGACGCAAGGGAGTCGTTTCAAATCGTTTTCTAAAGTCCTCTTCGGACCCCAAGTCTAACAAATCAGGAAGGTAGAGATAGTGCCCCGCTCCTGATTCTGGGCGAAACTCCGGCCACGGCGTTTCTGGCGGTCGACTGTTATACGGACAGACTTCCTGACAGATGTCGCAGCCAAAAACCCAGTTGCCTAGCTTTTCTCGCAACTCGATTGGAATACCTTCTTTGTTTTCAATCGTCAGATAGGAGATGCACAAATTCGCATCCACCGTCCCCGGTTCAACAATCGCGTCCGTCGGGCATGCCGAGCCACACCTGAAGCATTGCCCGCAAGTGCCATTGTATTTTTCGTCAGCGTCGATCTCAACATCGACAAACAGTTCCGCTATAAAGTTATAGCTGCCCGACAGCTTCGGACCGATTATCAGTGTGTTCTTTCCTGCAAATCCCAACCCATGGCGACTGGAAAATCCCTGCTCATAAAGCGCCACAGAGTCTGTGAAGGGCTTGCCGATGATATTAAGCCCCAGCTTCTCTGATAATAAATCCCGGAGCTCCCGCAGCTTTCTGCGGATGACAGCGTGATAATCAAGCCCGACGGCATACCGCGCAACGCTCCCATAGAATGGACCTGGCTTTTCAGGCTTTTCGGTATAGTAACTGACAGAGACAATTATTGCCGAACGGCTGCCAGGGTATAGGTTTTGCGGCATCGTTCGAAACTCGGGATTACGCTTCATGTAATCCATGCCCGCCGAGTAACCGCGATCGAGCCAATCTTTATAGTGGATGAACTCAGCCGAAAGCGGCTCCAGCGCACCAATGACAGTGTTACTGAAACCCTTGGACGCAGCCAATTCCACTACGGATTGTTTCAAACTCATTTGAGCATCTCTGGCAAGGCAAGCACTTTCTACTACAATGAGGCCGAAAACCAATCAGCATAATATCTATGACTCGCTCAATATTCAACCAGACGTCCGAACGAGAATCATTCGAACTGGATGATCTCAACTATGATTTGCCTGAAGAACTCATCGCACAAAAGCCCTCAGAGGTTCGCCACGAGTCGCGTTTGCTGTGCGTGGATAGAGCCAGCGGTCAAATCAGTCATCACTCCTTTTCGGATATCAAATCGCTCCTCAAGAAGGGTGACGTTTTAATCGTCAACGACACGCGTGTCGTACCCTCGAGACTATATGCCAGACGAGAGAGCGGCGGAACCATTCGCTTACTGCTGATTCGTCCACAGGCCGAGAAGATCAACCTCTGGGAGGCTCTTGTGACGCCGATTAAGCGATTGCAAATCGGCGAGACATTGTCACTGGTCAGCGACACACCAACTGATACCAAGATAAAAATCGTTGATATTATTCTGGATCAAGATGGATTTAAACGTTTGGTAGTCGATCTCGGCAAGAAAGAGGATGTCTTCAATATTCTGCAAAGCGTCGGCTATGCACCATTGCCACCGTATATAGTGCGGGAAAAACCAGGCAAGGGAAGCGAGGAAGAACAAAAATCTGATCTAACGGAGAGCGCAGCCGGCGAACAGGAAACTGTTAACACCGGAGAAAGGCTCTGCGACCTGGATAGATATCAAACTGTATTTGCCAAAAACCCGGGCGCGGTCGCCGCACCAACAGCCGGACTGCATTTTTCCGTCGAATTGATGAATGAATTGCGCGCCGCCGGAGTGATTATTGAAACTGTCACCCTGCACGTCGGACCAGGCACGTTCAAACCAATCTCAACAGATTTGACTAGTCACACTTTAGAAGCAGAGCGCTTCAGCGTTCCCAAAGCCACAGCCGATGCAGTAAATTTGGCAAAGCAAGAAGGTCGCCGGGTCATAGCCGTCGGCACAACCAGCCTGCGAGCACTTGAAACTGCGGGTGCATCAGGTATTTTAGAGGCTATCGACCAATCGGAAACCACACTCTACGTGAAGCCGGGCTTCCAGTTCAAAATCGTGGACGCCATGGTGACGAACTTCCACCTGAGCGGCTCGAGCCTGCTAGTCCTGGTGGCGACGCTTGCTGGCAAGGATCTGATCCTTTCTGCTTACCGGGAAGCCGTGAAAGAACGCTACCGTTTTTTCAGCTACGGCGATGCAATGTTCATCTCCTGACAGCGCAAGCGAGATTCAACCCCCGGTTTAAACAGGCCCTACTCAGGACAGAACGCAGTGCCATTGCCTCCGCGAGCCTGAACAAGCTCTGCGGCTAAATCGGATTTGGCAACCAACTCTTGTGCGCCTGTGCCGTGACCGGGGAAATAGGCAATTCCTACGCTCGCTTGAACGTATATTTTGTGCCACTGGTGCTGAATAAAATTGTCTTCGAATTTTTTCCGCATCCGCTCCGCCACAATAGTGGCACCACTGCCTGGAGTCTCCGGCAGTACAACCAGGAAACGTTCGTCACCGAAGCGACCGACCATATCAACGTCCATTCTGGTGGAGTTGAGCAAGTGCTCGCCCACCCAATGGATGGCGTTGTCTTGCGCTATGGAGCTAAAATTTCGACCGATATTATTGATGCCTGAAAATGCAACACAAAGAACAGACAGCGGTCGATTATAGCGTTTGCTTCGGCGCATCTCGCGATCGAGCTTCCGCATAAAGTATTTAAAGTTGTAGACCGGCGACAAATCATCGTAGAAAGCGATTCGTTCTACGTCCTCGTGAGTGAGGATTGTCTTCGCTTCTTCTGGTTTGGAAAACATCGTGCGCTCGGTCGGGCGATTAAGCTCCGCCATCGCCGCCAGGTGCTCCTGAGTCAAACTGGAATTCCGCAGGTCGCTAAGCCGCCTGTGGAAGAGGTTGTCCTTGATAACTGCTTCTTCGTATCTGTCTTGGTGGCTCATAACCATCCTGAAACGCGCTCTACCTACTCTTTAAATACATTTCCCGAAGGTTTCATTTTCTAACCATAGAATAAAAATTCTGGGTCGTCAGCCCTCGGGAGACCCAGGGGACGTCGCAGTTCGGTTAGATCGGACGAATCAGCGCGCAAAAGGAGAAACCGTAAGAGAACTTTGAGTTAAACGCCGACCTTTACGCGGTCCAACAGCAACAAGCGCACCATATTCAGTGCCTCATTTGCTGTTCTGTGACGAATTTCCATTCGCCCAAGGCGAGGAGGCAATAAGAGCTTCTTGCCGATGTAACCGTCAGCAGTAGCTAAACCAACATAGACTAAACCGACAGGCTTGTCTTCCGTGCCACCACCCGGACCAGCAATACCAGTGATACCAATTCCGATATCAGCCCCCGACAATTGACGTACCCCCTGAGCCATGGCTTCCGCGCATTCCGGACTGACAGCGCCATACTGATTGAGCAATTCTTCGCTAACATTTAAGATTCTATGCTTTGCCAGGTTGGAGTAACTCACAACGTTGAGCGAGACATATTCGGAGCTACCTTCGACATCAGTTAGCCGTTTACTCAGCAAACCACCGGTGCAGGATTCAGCAACAGAAATTGTCCATCCGAGCTTGCGGAGCAGGTCTCCAGTAACTGACTCGAGTGTGGACTTATCTACCCCGTAACAAAAACTGCCACTGCGCTCCTGAATGTCGGTGACAATTGGCGCAACCAGTTTCCTCGCCGCTTCTAGATCGACACCTTTAGCAGTCACTCGCAGTCGACATTCGCCGTTACCGGCATAGGGTGCGACTGTCGGATTGTTTCCGGCAAGGAGATCTTCATACTTTTCAGCTAAAGCAGACTCGCCGATGCCAAAATGTTTGAGCTCGACAGAAAAAATTGCGGCAGCGACAATTTTTTGCTGCAAGAAATCAACTACGGTAGTCGCCCACATGTTTTTCAACTCGCTGGGCACACCAGGAAACGTCAAGATATAACGGTTTCGATCTCTCAAGTCCAGTATCGATTCGATACCCGCTTCTTTCAATCGTTCCGGAGTAATTGTCCAAATGATACCAGGAGCAGTGCCAGTCGGATTCGGCAGCAAATCAGCGCCAGCCGGACGCAGAGCCTGTTTCGCATTAGTCTCCGGCATAACTATTCCGCGCTCTCGGAAAAACGACCGAATAACTTCGAGAATCGCTTCATCCATTATCATCTCAGCGCCCATCACTTCTGCGATGCATTCCATCGTCAAATCATCAGGCGTGGGACCGAGTCCACCAGAAGTAATCACGATTTCAGATCGCGACAATGCCGTTTTGAGACAATCGCCGACGCGGCGTTTGTTGTCACCAACGGTGGTGTGATAGTAGCAATCGATGCCTAATCGGGCAAGTTCGTCACTGATAAACTGGGAATTCGTATCAAGAACTTGACCGAGCAAAAGCTCGGTACCGATTGCAAGAATTTCAGCTCTGCTCATTACGTTCAACATCCTGCAAGACATAGACATTTAACCATCTCAGGGTCTCCTGTGGGGAATAATCCCGCTGACAGGTTAATGAAGGGAAATAACATCGTTCTCACAGACAAGAAGCGGTTCGTTAACCAAAAATCCATAAAAAAATTCAGGACCGCAGCCCTGAATTTTTAATCTGCTTCCGTTCGCGGATGCCCTACACCGCCTTATAGGCAGCAAATTTTGTAGTGACGAGATTGAGAATGTTTTTCAACAAACCCTCAGGTCGCTCCAGCCTGACCAATGTCATACGAGCTCGGTTAGCCACATAAGGATTGCTATCTTCTGTGAGTTCGCTGAGCACTTCAACATCGATGTTCGGATTCTCTGCAATCCGAAAACGGACGTCAGGATGGTCGTCCCGACAAAGTTCGGCGATTATGTCCTCTGGCACATTAGGGTTCTCCGTGACGGCTGCTCGCACGTCAGGAGAAGAATGAGACGCAAGAATTTCCAAAATAAATCGCGTAGCGTTTGGATGCTCCGCAATTTTTTCCAGCAATCGTGTGTTCTCTGTACGAGCAAGATGCTCGAGTATCTCCGAGGGCGTGTTAGGATCGCTGGCAATGCACAAAGCAAGCGGAAAACACTTATTCGAAGTCGATAAATTGACATCGAAAGTTGCAAGAAATACTTCCAGTAATTCGTCTCTCTTTTGCATCAGGGGTTCCTCGATTTCTAGTTTGACGAAGCAAGATTGGCTCTAGAGCTTAATCTTTTGTATTACAAACCCGACTCTGAACTTGGAAAATTTGTTCCAACAATTTATGTTTTGTTGATCATCGAATGATCCGCTCTCAGTCCGGGTTCGCACGATCCTCGCAACCGCATATATTTTTGCAATGCGATTGTCGATTCTTACGTCATAGCACGCAGAAGCACTTTTGGTGCCGTTTTCCGCAATCGATCACGGCGGCGCAATTTTTAAATCAAAAAAACACGGGAAAGCTTCACGCAAGAGCTTGAAAGAGTTTTGACACCACTGCGTGCTTAAAGTGCTAATAACGAAACAGCGGACTTGATTCACTCAGCCTGCATTCACCGAGTAGAAAACTTGCGCGGACCTGCCAATCTTCATCTGGCTGGTAGCCACGCTATGGAAAGTTAAGACGGAGAGGCGTAATGCAAATCGTATCTTATCGCGGACCTGGCATGGCCGGCGGTGTTTCCCCGGCTCTAACCCGCCTTGTAGCTGACGACAGTGGGCACCACACCTGGTGGCACGTCGAATCTGATACCATTAAGTACTCCAATGCTGCCGGCAAGGTAGTGACGAAACAACCTATCCCTAAAGCCGTAATTGAAGGTCACTATCGTTATTGCAACGAGTTGATCTGGCCGCTAATGCACGACCTTCACGAGTATGCCACTTACCGTGCCGAAGATCGGGCACTCTATGAGCGATTTAACAGAATCATGGCCCGGGAAATTGCCGGAAATCGCTCCGCAGCCTATAACGACCAGAGCAAATTGTTCGTGCAAGACTATCAGTTAGCGTTACTTCCCAAAGAGCTCCAACGTCTGGATGGACCCAAATCCGGTGTCTTCTGGCATATTCCTTGGCCTAAATCAGTGCCGACTCAATTTTTGCCTGCAATAATCGATATAGCGAAGTCAATTCTTTCTTCGGAATTCATTGGTTTCCACACTCAAGAGTATTGCGCCAACTTTTTCCGTTTCGTCTCCAGACATATAGATGGAGTGACAGTCTCGATCCGCGATCGCGTGATTGTTCGTGAGCATAGAGTGCATGCGGTCAACCCACAACACTCATTGTTTTCAGTGCCATCATCCTCAGATCGAGTGCCGAAAAGAAACCAATCAACCATGGTGATTTCTGCACCTCTTGGTTTAGACGTCGATCACTGGCAGAATCTGGCAAGAGGACAGACGAAAACCCTTGTTCACCCAGCATTGATTAATACAGATTTTGTTCTTTCCGTCGATCGCGCCGACTATACCAAAGGCGTTGTCCCTAGAATGGAAGCAATTCATCACTTCTTCAACGATCACCCTGAGATGATAGGCAAGATTACATTCGCTCAACTCTGCACCCAGACTCGACCTGGACTGGAAGCATTTGATCGCTACTGGAATGATTTTCAAAAGCTCAGTCGTGAAGTGAACAATAAATATAAACGCGAAGACTGGCAGCCAATCGTCAACTTGAAAGGACCATTAAACGGAAACGATCTGTCGCTGCTCTATTCGCACGCGTCAGTGATGATGGTCAACCCAATTCGCGACGGTCTGAATTTGACAGCCAAAGAGTACGTCGCCTGCCAGACAAACAAACCCGGAGCACTGCTGCTCTCTGCTCATGCGGGCGCGTACGAGGAACTCGGACAATGGACCACGAAAGCCGATCCGTTCGACACGCGCGGTATGGGTAACGCCGTGTTCGAAGCCCTTAGTTTGTCCCAAGCGGAAAAGTCTTCACGCATGAAGAATATGTTTGCCGTGCTCAAAGCCAACACCATTTCTAGCTGGTGCGACCAATTCAAATTCCTTTTGGAACCAGAGATGGAACGCGAAGTGGCAGCTGTCAACAGTTAGTCCGTAATGACAAAGCAAACGGTTCAACATGGACCGTTTGCTTAAACACGAATATTCTTAGAGCGCCGAAAACGGATTAGTGACCGCCTGACGTTGCTGGACCTGAATGTACGTAGCCGTCGCCACCCACCTGGTTATTGAAGGCAGCCCAGACGCCGATCGCGAAGACCGACAGCCCGAAGCAAACGAAGAAGAAGATCAACCACTGCTGACTGGTGTTGCTGTGTGCCGAACCGCTCATTCTACTCTCCCGCTTTGACCCCAGCCCCTTGACTGGCTCCGTGACTACAACACAAGTATAGGGCTTAATCGACTTCTGCACAGACCCGGATTAAGTGGAATTACAAATTTACTTCGTCACATTCGGAGCTGCCGCTGGCTCCGGCTGATCGTCGGCGCTCTCAAACAGAGTCGTACAGACAGTGGTGTCGAAGTTCGCCCCCTTGGGCTGCACTGAGTACAAAATCAATGCCCGTTTGTGCTCCTGGTCGACCACGCAAGCAACTAAACCGGTACCCTGGCCGCCGGAAAGACGACCGATTCGATAAGGAATTTGCGTGTCATGAATCACCCAGCCTCCCTCAGACAGGACGTCAGTAAACTTCTCACCGGGCACGATTCCTTGCTCGAAGCTCTGCGTTAGCATCTCCTTGGCGTCCCTGTTTTCAACAGTCGGACAGGACAAGAAGACTAACCGCTGCTGGTTGTCATCTTTGCCGTTGTCGTAATCAATACTGATTGTTTGAAACAAGGCAAGATCGATGCCCAAAACGTACTTATATCCGGGCGGCAACGGATCAGACAACAAAATCATTGTCCGCGCCAATTTGACGATCGCCTTTTGATCGGTCGAAATGTCGTATTGATGCTTGACCACGGCGGTGATACTGATGACAGTCGCCAGCGCGGCAATCATGCCGAAGGCAACAAAAGTGATAAGCGCCCGTGACCATGTCGGCAATGGCTTAGCTTTTGCGATCTTGGTCATTTCATCCGCCTGTTTCGATTCAACCATTCTAGCGCTGATTCGAATGGCTTATTTGTTCAAACCCAAGCGCTTCTCGTAGGAATAAACTGTGTTCGCCAGCAGCTGCGCTACCGTCATCGGACCGACACCGCCGGGAACGGGCGTTATCATCCGCGCAACCGGCCTGGCAGCTGCGTAGTCGACGTCGCCCGTTATGATTGATTTATCATTTTCACCCTTTTCATAGTGAATGCCGACATCGATTACAACCGCGCCCGGCTTAATCCAATCACCCTGGACAAACTTGGATCTGCCAATGGCGACCACCAGAATGTCAGCGCTTTTTACTACATCCTTGAGATTTTTGGTACGGCTGTGGCAGATGGTGACCGTAGCGTTCTTCTGCATGAGCATGAGCGCAACCGGCTTTCCGACCAGATTCGATCTGCCGATCACAGTGGCGTTGGCACCTTCGATTTCGACGCCGTACTTTTCAAGCAAAGTCATGACACCAGCAGGAGTGCAGGGTCGCAATCCAGGTTTCCCCGTCAGCAGCAAACCAAGATTGTAAGGGTGCAGTCCATCAGCATCCTTGTCTGGTCTCATCGCTTCCAGAATCTGCGGCTCAGACAAATGTCCGGGCAACGGCAGTTGAACTAAGATACCATCTACGGTATCAGACTCATTGAGAACTTTGACGCAATTCATCACTTCTTCTTGAGTCGCGTCCGCGGGAAATTTGTGCAGAAAACTCTCGATGCCGACGTTCTTGCACGCCGTGATTTTGTTTTTAACATACAACTCACTGGCTGGATTATCTCCCACCAGAATGACAGCCAGTCCAGGTGCTCGGTGCCCTTTGCTGGTATGCGCTGCAACCTGCTCTTTGAGCCCATTTCTGGTGTCCGCGGCGCAAGCTTTTCCGTCGAGAATATCAGCTACTTTGGTTTCTGGCACGGTGGTTTCTTCCTTATTTCGGGGCGCTCGTGTGTTGAAAACATTTATCGAGATCGAGTTGCGGTCCACTCTGGTCCCCACAGGAGAAAGATAATCCCTGTCCGGTTCCGACCGTTCCGATGGCTTTGAATGGATTGTCATCGAAACCATTCAAATTTTTCCACGACGCTTCGGAGATGCACGCTACAAGCTCGAAGTCCTCTCCGCCGTAGAGCATTAAGTCTAAAGGATCACGTCCGGCTTTTTGAGCCGTCTCCAAAGTTTCGTCATGAACTGGAACCTTTTTCAAATCCACCCTGATCGACACGCTCGACGCTCTGGCGATTTGAAACAGCGCATCGGCAAGTCCATCGGATGCATCCATCAAAGCGCCGTTTCCAGACGAGGCCCGATTCAACGCCCATGATTCACACAATCGCGGAATTGGACGACGGTGGCGCCTGACGCAATAACCATTACCAGAGGAAGAGGACTCTTCAAGCTGAATCAGACCGGCTGCACTGGCACCAAAATCACCACTGACGACAACAATATCGCCATTTTTTGCGCCTGCCCGTGTGAGAACCCCATGTTCATGCACGTCACCAAGAACGGTGACGCTGATCGTCAAATCGCGAGAACGAACTAGATCGCCACCGACAATGCGCGTTCGATAAGCATTTGCGCATTCAGTAATTCCGCTGTAGAGCTCCTCGATCGCACTTTCGCTCATGGTCTTGGGAAAGCCCACACTTATTAGCAGGTGACGCGGACGCCCAGCCATCGCGGCTATATCACTGAGATTTACCGCAATCGCTTTCCAACCGAGGTCAGCCAGACTGGTGGTTTCCAGGCGAAAATGAGTGCCTTCCACAAGAGTATCCACGCTAACCAACAATCCAGACGGCAAAATCGCACAATCATCACCTATGTAACGACTTGCGGTCCAGGACTTAATTCGCTCAACAAGCCGATGTTCTAATGTTTCTGAGGACGAGAAGGAATTCATGGTTTTTCCGGTTTTAAGATGTGGTTGCAAACAGATAAAATGCTACAATCAAGCCCATAGGGGTGTCTCTATAAAGAAGAAGAAGAATAAGGATATGAAATGAGCCCTATCCAATCGATCGTTCTGAATACTTTTCAACTGTTCAATTTATTAATGATTGTCTGGTGCCTGCTCAGTTGGTTTCCCAACATCAACTGGTATGACCAACCATTTAAAACGTTGGACATGATCATCAGACCCGTGATTGCGCCGTTTCGCAAGATTATTCCGCCAATCGCTAATATGGATGTGTCTCCGGTCGTTGCGTTACTGGTCTTACAAGGACTGTGCAACCTAATCGTCCCTATGCTACCGTAAGCACTTCCTTAGCTGATATCAAAATCGCATATGCTTTCGAGAAGAAGTTTCCTTTCACGTGTTTTTGGAAGCCTTGTTTTATTTGAGTTGAACGAATGCGCTCCTGCAGTGGCAAAGTCGCTCATCAAGAAGAAGGCAAAACAGGTTGTTATCAACGGCCCGCACAGCTTGTCAAAACAGGCGTGGCCACCGGCAATCGTTCCCGATCATGTCGACATCGACAAGAAGGGCTATCTATGTTTTAGCGATCACTTCGGTCGTTTTTCGATAGTCGACCTGCGCAAAGCAGGTAGTGCGAAATTTCCGCCGAAGATTCTGGCGGAGCTGACCCTTCCTTGTAAACGAGTACTGTCGCTCAAGGTCGCCAAAGGGTCATACGCGTATGCGTTAGCAAAAGAGCCGGCCGAAGGACCCGAAGCCAAATTCTATCTAATCGCCATTGATTTGATCAAACCCGATGCACCATCTGTGATATCACGCACCGAACTCGATCAAATCGACGATGCCCAGTTGTTGTTTGCCTCAACTGATGTTTTATTGATCTCCGGCAAATCCAGAGCGGGCGAACACCTGATCTCGATTTACTCAGCTCCGGGCAAACGTTCCAAAGACGCCACTTTAGTATCGTCTATTTCAACAAAACTACCGGTAGTGGCACTCGATTATCAAAAACGAGAATTAATCATCCTTGAAGATAAAGGTTTGACCACGCAAATCGAATGCTACAACCTGGGACAATTGAGTTCGCCACAACAAACCAACTCCCTCGAAGTGAAAGGCTGCTACACGGAACTGACGCGCCTGGGCGATACGCTTATTCTTGCAGGCGCCGCAGATCAATCGAACCGCACGATGCAAGCCACTACAATCGCACTGAAGCCCGCACCACATGCAGTGTCAACTGTGGCACTCGATCAGACAGAAACAATTCTCTCGGTCACAGCTCAAAAAGGACAATACTTCTCGCTGTCAAAAAGTTCAGCCGGCAAACTGATTTTGAATTCATTGAATGTCGATAAATTGAACAATCTCTCGAAGAGCCAAACGGTTGAAATCCCCGTAGCGAAGGCATCTTCGGTAGACAAAGCCAGCTTGATCGTGAACGGCAAAGAGATGTACATTGCCTCCGGTTGGTCAGGCGTTCAGGTTCTAAACAACACTGGACAGTGGTCGGTTGCATATAACTACAAAATTCCTCGACTGGCTGCGTCTGGTATCGCCACCTGGGGCGAAAGTGCCGTGCTCGTCGGAGCGGAGCTGATGCTCTACAACATTGCCGATCCGGAAAATCCCCAACTGGTTTCCAGCGCACCAATAGTTTCATCCATTCGCTCGATGGTCGGTGCAGGAAGTTTCATACTCTGCCTCGAGAAAGAATCGGTGACACTGCGGAAGATGGCAGATTTGAATCGCACTCTAGCGAGCGTGAAAGTAACAGACAAATGTCGTACTCTGACTTTCGACAAATCACAGCACCGCGCATACGTCGGTGATGCGATGGGCAAGTTGACACGAATTTATCCAGTCAAAGTATTTTCGGACAATCTCGAAGCGCAAAAAAGTTTCGATCTCCCTGGCAATTTCACCAGCATCGAAGCCGTTAACGGCTCGTTCCTGGCCGCCGATATCCACGAAGTCGCGCTCTTCACTATTGATTCGCAAGTCAAGGAAATCGGACGAAGAAAGTTTGAAAATCTCGCTATCCGAGACATCTGCATAACCGAACAAAACGTTTTAGCGACAGCCGTCGATCAAAACTCCAAGGGTTTCTTGCTCGTTCTTTCAAAAACGGATAAGGAGTTAAACCTCGAAGGCACCGTCGATCTCCCTCATAACGGCACGGCACTGTCAGCAACAGCCACTCGCGCAGTCGCTGTCGGACGCGATGCGTTAGGAAAAGACATGGTCACTATCGTCGACATTTCTAACGCAGCCAGACCAACGGTGAAGGCTTCCTTCGCTGTTTTGGAGTCCGCGTCTGCAGTTGTAGTGCAAAGCAAAATCGCATTAGTTGCCGGCCGTGGTTTGGAAATCGTCACGCTCTAACAGTTGCGCACCTTACAGGACAATCGCAGATTTGAGCGCCGCGCTCACCTTAGACAATTCGGTATTCACTTGGGTCTGTTCGTTCAACTTAAACGAGCTGTTTTTCCGTAGCGTCCCTTCTCGAAGCGCCAGAGTGTTCAACATAGTTCTCAGACGCGCTCCATCGCCACCGCTTAGTTGACCGCAAGCTAAATCGGAGCTGATTTTATCTTCTAATTCTGCGCGTTTTTTCATAGCGGCGTCGAGGCTGACCGTGCGTTCACCGACCATGACGGCGGCCGGATCAGTGGGCACCATTTGCAGTGCATATTCGGTCGCTAAATCAGTCACTTTCGCTTGAGTGGCGTCATAGTGCGCGGCTAACTCTAGCAAGTGCTTGTAACTTGGTGGTTGTTTCGCGTTCAATTTCCGATCTAAACCGTTCAACGAATCGAGACTGTAGCGCAGCCTGTCGGTCTGTTCTACAGTCAAAGCGCCGGTTGACTCGCCCGCCGCGATCATCGCTGACAGGCGAGCCTTCCCATCTTTGACAGTAACTTGAAAAACATCTAAATCATCGCCGAGTTTCGGTGTCGAAGTTTCACCACGGGCGGTGACATCCATCGACGCTATTCTAATTCCCGCTTCCGGCATGGACGTGTCCTGGGTGTACTCATAAGCCGCATCTGCCGGTGAAATCGATGAGAGGCAAACTACTGCCAGAGCAAGACCGCACGTATTGGCGAGTGCTGGTCGACTAAATGTTGACGTTCGTAATTTCTCAAATCTTTCTAGCATAATCAAACCCTCTTTCGCGCGAGCAGACTGCCTCTCGGAACTCTTCGCTGAGACATATATAGCCTTGACTACGCTTACCAATGCTTAAAGAACGACAAAATGAGAGCTGAGCATTAGGACACATAATGCTCAACTCCCATACTTTTGTCAGGGCGAATGCCCACTGAAGCTGTTAGACAGCTACACGACGATCTTCTTTCTCCATTGGCTCACGACAGGTGAACTAGACGTTTCTGCATGGCGGTTAGCGGTTTAAGCAGGCTTGGAGAACCAATTCCGTTTTTTCTTTTCTTGAAACCTCTCCGAATCGACTACGACGCCGTCAATCTGATCAATGGACGCTTTTCGATTTGACCGTTTCTACCTCGAGTTCTACATTCTTGTCTTTCGCTTCTGCGCCGACCGGTGACTGCGTGCACGGGACCACGAGCGTTGCGCATAAGAATGTCAGACTTCTGGTAGGCATAACTTCTCCAATCTCAGCTAACAGCCTTGTAGCATAGGGCGGCGGGGCCCGTGTTTTACCGAGCCCTGACGCCGACTCTTTAATGATCAAAGGTTAAGGTTCGTTAGTCACAGGCTTGCAAACGAGCCAGACAAGACAGGCCCGTCAGTTGAAGTTGCGGAGCAACCTTCTGAAACTTTCAAAAGTTAGTCGACATTTCAAGTGTCATTTCGCCGAAATTCAAGCAGGAAATTGTGAAAATGTTAGAACGTAAGTACTGATATCCATCAATGTTCAGTCCTACCACAAACCCATGCTAAATACTGAAGCTTTGGTAAAGAACTGATTTTATTTGTTTATGGCACCAAACATGATGCGATTTAGGGTAGAAAGGAAACAAGATATCAATTTATCGTGGCACAAGCCTGAAAGGGAGGACGCATGACCACCGCCCCGACCAAC
>CAZRMH010000092.1:0-22683 GCA_964600935.1 uncultured Candidatus Obscuribacterales bacterium | reverse complement strand
GGCTGAGTTCGCAAAACGGATAGTGCACTAGCTGGAATGTGAACCGCTGATGACAGATCAATTCGCTCTATATTTTTATTTTTCTCAGCTAACTTCGTCAGATCCGCAACAGTCGCAGTGGGCTCAGCGACCCAGGTTCCACTACTACTACTGTAGACAAACGGTTCTGTACTTTGAAAGCTATCAATCGCCGGATCCGGTCGTTTAATAGGCCGCAGCGGCGCGTGTTCCTCTGTTGTTCGTAAAAACCAAACGAGAGCAAAAGATATTCCAATTGTAATGCACAGCCCCAGGGCACCGAACGCTAAAGTCGAATTTAACTCTGGTTCGGCTGCTTTTTTCATCGCATCAGGCAATTCTAGGTTTCCGTATTTTGGTGCTGCATCTTCAAATATGTTTTGATTCGCAGCTAAATTTTCCGCTTTTTGATTTTGAATAAGTCGGAGTTCTTTCTCGAGCTCAGTGGCGACGTCCTCAATCGCGGAGTATCGATCTTCGGGTTTCTTAGCCAGAGTCTTGCGCACGATCGACTCGATGTTATCAGAGAAATGTGTGGACGATTTATCGCTCAACTTAGGAATCGAACCGTTCATGTGCATGTCGGTGGTATCGACGACGGTATCACCTTTGAATGGCGGTTTTCCCGTCAACATTTTGTAGAGCAAACATCCAAATGAGTAGATATCAGAACGCTGATCTACTTTCGTGCCTCGAATTTGTTCGGGCGACATGAATAATGGTGTGCCCAAACCTTGTCCGCTAGCGGTCAAATCCTGAGCCGAAGTCTGCGATTTTGCAATTCCAAAATCAACAATCTGAGCTACTAACTCTTTATCTCGAACGACAAGCATGACGTTGCTAGGTTTGATATCTCGATGGATAATGCCATGTTTGTGCGCATGCTCAAGCCCGGCAGCGACCTGGAGCATAATCTCCAGGGCTGTTTCCAATTCCATCGCGCCATTGCTCTTAAGATAATCATCAACACTTTCACCCTGTGCCAGCTCAAGCACCAGATACGGTTCATTCTTACTTGTAAGACCGAAGTCTAAAACCGTTCTGACGTTTGGATGCTTAAGAGACCCGGCGAGTTGAGCCTCTCGTTGGAAACGAATCACTTCGGCAGGAGAAGACGAGCTGTGCAGCTTCTTGATTGCCACCAGTTTCCCAAGTGACGTATCCAGTGCCTCATAAACGGCACCAACAGCGCCACTACCGATCACTCGTTTTATTTCATAACGAGTGGAAATTGAAAAGGGCGTCTCGCCAGGACGGTGGTTAGCCTCACCGGCAAAAACATGTCTTTTGAGAGTGTGCTCGTTTAATTCGTGAGAACAATCGTTATCTTCTCTTGGTACACAACTCTGCTCGTCCGCTTCACGAGGCCGATCGATTTCCTCAGGACAACCATCTTGCAGGTTTGCTGCAAGATTGTCATCGCTGCCATTATCTGAGCTAGACACCGTTCAATTCACACAAAGCAATGATTTAAACTCTATCGAGATTGAGGCACGCCGGCAGCACGGGGAATACGGTCGGAATAACCGTTGTCCTTCAAGTATCGAACAAACGACGAAAACAGTTCCGGGCGCGAAGCGTAGTTGCCGGTTCTATAGTAACGGGTCATACCACGAAAGGCTACTTGTCGTTTTCCGAATTCGTCATAGACGCCTTCCACACTGCTCGAAGTTATTGTGCCATCAGGGTTTGGCGTCACGGTTTTAATCGCCTTCGACTGAACAACCTGTTTGATTACGCCGCTGGCGGCATCGACCGTAATCGACATACCTTCACCACTATATCGAAGCATGTCGCCTCGCGGCGGGTCATAATTTTGTGTCATCCAAATCGAGTAACACTTCTCGCCGGCTCCCACGCCCATGCCGACTGACGGCAACGGATAGCAATGCCAGACGGTGTTTTGCGCGTCAATCTGCGCCCCCCAACGCGTGGTTGATCGAATCTGTTTTGTTTCTCGATGTCCATCCGGGAATTCGATCAGTTCCGCCGTGCGAGTCCACTGACCAGCAGCCCATGCAGGAACGGGAACCCAAAAATCAGCTTTCGCCTTCTCAAGAGAGCGCGGGTCGAAGATTTGACCGGGACGGAAATCATCCGGGACAGGCTGGATGACATCTTCTGTCACTCCGCCTTGCAGCGGAATAGCCACTACTGGTGGTGACAGCACTGCGAGAAAGAAGATGAGAAGGAAAAAATAACGCATGCGTTCAGTCAATCCAAACAATTGAACCCAGTTATTGTGGCAGACAATTGAGAAAGTGGGAAGCCAGAATTGAAGAAAGATCGTCTGCATAAACGGGTTATTGCAGAAATCCATTTAACGCTGCTCTAATACCCTCTCAATCGAGTCAGCATCGGAATTGTATCCTTTGATATAAGATTCGATCATTCGCTCGGTGACTAGAAATAGTGGAGAGGGAAGGCTCTCTGGATGGTACCACTTCCACTCCGCGCATTTGTCCGGCTCCATCGCGACAGGCTCGCCATCAGAGCATTCGGCAAGCATGTCGATGTCCACGTAGTGTTTGCTTCCGAATCTATAGTTTCCAATCATGAGAAACTGAACGTTTTGCGCAACTAATCCGGTTTCTTCAAGGACCTCTCGCTTTGCGCATTCAACGAATGATTCACCAAATTCAAGATGCCCGCCAGGAGCGGCGTGGTAGCCGGGAATATGGTCGCCGCAGCGTTTGCCGAGCAGTATAAGGTCACCTCGGACGACCAACACGCCGATGCCCACTCTAGGTCTTTCAGAATCAATCACGACGGCACTCTCTCAATTCGGTTAACTATTCGTAGGATACCTTAACGAGAGCCAAAACATAGCTGGCTTCTAGAATTACATCATTTCGAAAAAGCTTTCGGGCTAGTTGCGATTGGCGTTTCCCAATGGCAGCTGCTAAGCTCGGCGTTGGCACTATCAGGAAACCATCGTGGACAAGAATCGAAAGTCAGGAAAAAATATCAAAGAAGGCGAAATTCAGGACCTTCGCGACATTCCTCAGGGAAGCGACGAGCGATTCGAACAGGCCTTTGCTGTCGTCGATGCCGCCTTCACCGCTGCGTTGATAAGCGGAATATCGCCACAGTGCTTACGAACAAGCTTGTCCTATGGATTTCTGAATGTTGCATCGACAAGACTGGATCTCGATGACGAGCTCCACGAGAGCTGGCTTGCCGACCCTGAATTGACGTGGAATCCGGTCCTGGCTAACGTGCTCGCGTATATCGAGTCTTTTGGAGACGACTACTTTATGGAAGAAGTCGAGTCTGAAGTTCAGGTTTTACAAAACGAATGCAACATAGTTCCTTTCACTTTGTCGGAACTAGAAGAAAGACGGCACAACAACACCTCTTACAAAATCTTAGAGTGGACCATGGACGCGCTGGCCCGCCAACTCAGTCGAGCCGAATTTGTTGAACTGGCGCTTCTCACCGAGTGGTTCAAAATCGGCGCATTGGTAGGAGACTGTGCGCTGGAGAATTATGCCATCGTGCGATATAACGCAATGGCTGTCCAGCACAGCTATCTTGCAGCGCTGAAAACATCCTGAATGATGGCGTTTATACGCGCACCAAAACCTTACCGCGATAGCGACCTTCGAATAAACTGTTAAGAGCGTCCGGCAGATTCTCGAACCCATCGATTATGGATTCTTCGAAAACGATTTCTTTGCTTTTCACCCAGGGTCCGACAATACGTATCATTTCGTCCATACGCTGATTGTAGTCGCGGGCGAGGATTCCCTGGATGGTGGCTCGTTTATAGAGCAGATGATGTAAGAATCTCGGTCCATTCTCTGGCTCATCGAGCCCACCATCATATTGGCTGATGGCACCACAGACGATGACACGACCACGCAGATTTAAACGAGGGATAATTGCATCCGTAATCCATCCGCCGACATTATCGAAATAAATATCAACTCCGTTGGTCAGCAGTTGAACTTGATCTGAAAGTGCTTCGGTATTGGTAAACGCGCGATAGTTAATCGCACCGTCCAAGCCTAAGGTGGCGGTCAAAAAGTCACACTTGGCTTTGCCGCCCGCAATGCCGATAACTTTGCATCCAGCACGTTTAGCGAATTGAACGACGAGCGAACCAACAGCGCCGGCCGCACCAGATACGATGCAGACTTCGCCCGGTTTTGGTCGGCCGGCTTCCATCAAGCCAAACCATGCGGTTCGCCCCGGCATTCCTAAAACACCCAACGCAGTCGTGACAGGCGCGGAGTCCGGATCGATTTTTTGCAAATCGCTGGCATGGCATTTGCTGTAAATCTGCCACCCCGTGTAGCTCAACGCCCAATCCCCGACATTCCAGAGGTCGCTCTGAGACGCGACAATTTGCCCTACGGCTCCTCCTTGTTGCACGATGCCTAGAGGATGCGGCTCAGACCAGGTGTTGCTTGCATGCTGCTGAATTCGCATATACGGATCAACGGTTATATACTTCGCCTCGAAGAGCACTTCATTTGCCGCCAATTCAGGAGACATTGCGGTTTCGCGAAGCTCGTAATGCTCGTCACTTACGCGCCCACTTGGACGCTTCACGTAGAACCATTGCCGATTGGAAAGAGAGGTTTTTTGCATCGCATGATTATAACCGGTATGTTTGCAGTCGATGGCGATAGATCAAAAAATTGCGACACTGCTCTGTTCGCTAGAAGAGCAAACATGGCTACTGGAGCTAAACGTGGCGAACAAACGAATATTTCAAAGTTCGTCGCTGCTTAAAACCAACTGATTCGTAGCTTCGGATACCGGCCGGATTGTCTGTTCTAACTGTTAGAAACGGTGTATTTCCACGGGCTCGAATGTTCTGGCAAACCGCATGAACAAGCGCACGAGCGTATCCGCGCCCCTGATAGTCGGGATGAGTTGACACCGCGCTAATCTCATCCAGTCCTGGAAGTTTAATTCGCTCTCCCGCCATTGCCACCAGCTTGGCACCATCTCTGATACCAACAAATGTGCCGAATTCAATCGTACGAATGTAAAACGGCCCAGGATTCGCAAGTTTGATTAGCTCCAACATCTCCGGCAAATCACTGGCAGTAAGAATTACGAGTTCTTGATTCTTGCATCCCTTCAGGTCGGTGCAAACCATCTGCGAAACTTCAAACGTATGTTCGCAAATCCAATCTTTCGGAAGAACCGGCTCATCGTGCGACGAAATTCGAACAGTGGCATCACCAATTGCTTGATGCAACGATTCAAATGACTCGGCACTATCGTCGCGCAAACCAGCCAGACAAGTGAATTCAGGAAGATAACGCCGCGCCCGATCGTCGCCGATGGACAGATCAGCGTGCCTGGTCATCAACGCGTTGAATATGGGATTGTCGAGTAGATCTAACGTCACATTCATTCGAGGATAAATAGCGTGCGTTTATTCCAATACGTCATGATACGCCATGAGCAATCGAGGCGGGTCATGCCGCACTTTTATATAGGTCTCAGCTTCAATTGTACCGCCCAGTGCGGCGACCTTGAGCCAGCAGATTAGCAGCGCCATCTCGACTAGAATCATTTCGAGATCCTCGTCTTCGGCAATTTTCAAAATTGCCCAATCGACTATCGATAGAGCGATTTCAGTTTCCCTGTTAAACTCGAAAGCTGATAGTTCGCCATCCTGACAGATTGCACGCAACGAAAAAAATTGATCGGCTTCCATGGCGTCGACAACGTTTTCACGCTCATCTTCGAACACCGCGACGATCGCTTCGACGACCTGCCCGAATCTATCGGTTTTCATCCACGAGTCCAGTTCAAACTGCGTCTTCTCACGAAGACCAGCAGCCACTCTCATAAACTCATACGACAAAACGCCCTCGAAACTGTAAGGTTCGATACCGGCGAAAAGCGCTCCTGTGATTGCAGCATCAACAACTCGCAGAGCTTGCTCGAAACGAAAGCCAAGTGCTTCCATCGTGCTGTTTTGTTTCTCTTGCGGAACCGGTTGCTTCTCAACCGCCGGCTCCGGGCTCTCCGCCCGTTTCTTAGGCATTTGGGACCTCAATCAGACTAGATCAGTTTAACCTATAAACACTCTGTTTCGCCGCGATGTAAATATGGATTGTGTAAGAAACGAAATTGGCGATACTGCCTACGGTATCATTTCGATTGGGATCAGGGACTTTCGCCAGTCAGAATATCAATCCGCTTTTAGACGATTGGCTAAACGAATCAACCGAGTCAATTCCTTGTCAAAAGTGGCAGCAAATGCGCGTTTCTCACGATCGCCAAATGGTTTAGGTCCACCAGTGATTTCACCGGTGTCGCGAACATCTTGCAACAAATTTCGGATTGATAGTCGTTCGCCAATGTTGTCAGCGTTAAATGTTTCGCCCCGAGGATTAATCACTGTAACTTCTTTATGAACCAAAATGTGCGCGAGGGGGATGTCCTGGGTAATTGCCAGGTCTCCGGGAACCGCACCGTCGCCGATGTAACGGTCCGCGGCATCTGGTGACATGTCGACGACAACGCATGAAATCAGCGGTGAAACTGGAAGCGGAATATTTTTGTTCGCGACAAAAATTGCTTCTATTGATTTTTTGTGTGCCGCATGGGTCACGATGTCTTTAACCGCGACCGGGCAGGCATCAGCGTCAACCCAGATTTTCATAGAAAACTCAATTTGCTCAAGTAGGTTAACAATAACATGATGCCGGCGATATTCATCGATGTCATCGAGTTATGTCACATTCCGGTTATTTACGATCGCTATGCTCAAGGTTCGCAATTTACCAATAATCCCGCTCAGTTACGACTATCTAGAGTTTCTCCGTGCGGATGCAAACCCCACGCGACAGACTACTGTTGCTGAGATCAGCTCGCCAACGCAGTTGCAAACAAATTGCAACAGACTTCTGCCTGTGCTACTTGCGCATGTTTAAACAAACCGCTCGCCTCAACAGTTCCTACCGTCGTACTCATTTTTGCAGGTGAATCACTGATGGATACTCAGGAAAATCAGCCAGCCAAGGCTACCAATCAAACCGAATCATTTAAACAGAATGAAATCGCTCCAACCAATACTGAAGCACTCAGTTCACTAACAACTGGTAGTAGCTTCGATACGAACGAGCAGAGGAAACAGGCTACTCAACAGGAAGTCGAGAAGAAAACTATTCCCGCACTCAGTATTGATTTCGGTAGTAATCCTGAATCCGCAGCCCTCAGTGGAACGCAGGCGACCCCGGTGGAAGGTCAGAAGGAGCGAGCTGGTTCCACGGAGAAACCATCGCAGCCGGGCTCTGAAGCCCCAGCCGAGCGCGAAGGCAGGTCGCAATTCAGTCGCGGAGTTGTAGGTAATCCAGAATCGGATCGCGGTGCCATAGCCGAAGTCAATCCAGCAGCGCCTCAAGCAGCGGAGACACTCCAACATGCTGGTCACAGCCACGGGCATGGTCATGGCGGTCGCAGATTCCAGGGAAGAGAGGCACAGCACGCTCGCGTGGGACGCGATCAGAGACCTGGACGCGAAGGGCGAGACCAGCGACCCGGACAAGGAAAACCAGAACAAGGTCGCGGACATGACGGTCCAGAAAGGCCGGGACGCGGCGATGTCGGTCAAGCTGAAGAATCACCAATGAAGGTGGACAGAAAACCGTCAGCGAAATTTGTCAGCGAGGCTACCCAAGCGACTGAATCAGTCCGCCAGCAAATGCCGGCAAACATCAGAGAAGCACTTAAGGACGTAGAGGTCACACCAGTCAAATCAATTAAAGATAAACAATCAGGTGACACCGTAAATGGTGCGTTCGATGAGAATGAACTGTTAATCGCAGAGAAGCGAGCAGGAAACGCAAAACTAGAAAGCATTATCAAACACGAGTTCGGACACGCATTCAGCGCATCTGAAAAGAACGGCAAACTAATGTCGCAAGATCCTGAGTTCCGCAAACTTGTCGACAAAGCAACGCCTCGAGGATCGGAACTCGAACAAATTCGCAAAGAGGATCGTGATTCCTACTACGAAGAGGTATTCGCAGATCTCTTCGCCAGCAATATAAAAGCACCTTCAAGAGACCTGGCTATTCCTAACCTGGATCGCAGAATGCCAGACGCAACTGACTGGGTGAAACGCCGCATGCAGCGGTAATCGAGCGAAACGCTAGCCTTCCATGCATGAGAGCACTGATTAATGTTGGCTGCGTCGTAGCCGCCGGTGAACGGACGATCTTGAGATTGTTAACGGACGCTTTACATGCCGTTTTTTCTTACAAACTGGCAAGCTGGCTCGCAATGGCGAGTTGCTAAGTTCCTACTCGCGAGTCAGCCGATACGCCGCATTTAAACCTGATAAGCAATCTTAGAAGTCAAGTCATAGATGCTAATATCCTCGTTCGCGCCAATCATGGCGCCATACACACACGCCCTTGGAGTTTCCGATGAAAAAGTGGAACAGCAAACTTGCGCTGAGCGCCATTCTTCTCTGCCTTTCGCAGCAAAACGCGATGGCCGGTCAACGCAGCTTCGAACTCGGAAACCACGATCGTCCAGACCGCGCCGCGCGGGCGCAATTTGACCGCCAGCTGATTCGTGAGGCACAACAGCTTCGCCGCCAGGACCGCCTCGATCAGATGGTTCGTCCAGAAAGAAATCTGCCATCGGCCTTTAGCCTTGGACTGCTGCCGAACAACCTCAACCTTGGCTCATTCAAACCAACCGTCAATCTCAGAAATTTCAACATAGATCAGCCGGTGACGATTACAGTCGGCGGCTCGCAGCGCACCATCACTGATACCAGTAGATTAACCGCAGCAGAGGCTGTTGCAGTTCAACAGGTTCTTCAATCCGGTACGCAAACTATCGAACTGTCCGCAAAAGGAACTGCCGTCGGCGGAACTGTAGTTTTGAATCAACAGTCCGGTCAAGAGTTCTCGCGAATCAGCATCCCGACGGGAGTCACCCTGGTCGACAATGGCACCACAGGTGATATCCAAGTTCGCGGAAATTTTATAAACAACGGAAATTTCTATGCGCTATCAGCGACCAGTGGCACAGCCACGAATGTTGTCGCTAAAAACATTCATAACGCTCATGGCGGCTTGGTCTCATCAATGGCTCCTGTCACCGAAAACTTCGGTGACCTCACGAACGGCGTCGATCTTACTTTGATTGGACAGCGCGGAATCGTTAACGAAGGTCAGATTATTGGAGGCGATGGAAAGTCATCAAACATTCGTTTGCGAACAAACGATTTAACCAACACTGGACTGATATCGGCACAAACCGGAAACCTCACCATTGATACATTGGATAGCAGCTCGAGAGTATCAATCAACAATATCGGAGGCACCTTCTCCGCCATCGCTGGCGATATCAACATCGGTGGACAGAAAGCGACTTCGGAAAACCAGATCGTAATTATGGGCGGTGACTACCTGTCCAAGAACCTTAATTTCAATGCAGGTAACGGCACCGTAGATGGTGTCCTCGGCAAGGTGACTGGCACACTCAATACATCAGCTAGAGTCGCCCATCTTGGTGCAAATACGGACAAATTAATTTTGGGTACGACCTGCATCACCGGCGATCCGACGTTCTGGAACGACGGTGACATCTCGATCGAGGGCGACATCACAGTCGCAGAAAATCTTTCGATTCTAGCAACAGGAAGCATCAAAGATACTACGGGAGTCGCTCATACGATTACCGCCCAAACAGCCAGCGGACAGGGACAGGCGATAAGCATCGTGGCGGGTGCGAATCTCACATCGACAGGGGCAAAATCGACAACCATTCCGGGAGGAACTCAAATCGGCCCTGGCACGACCGTAAAATTCAACGGACCTTCAGCTACTGGCGGAGATATCGATCTCGGAATCAATATTATTGATGCCCGCGGAAAAGCAAACACCAGCAATAACGCGGGGAATGTGACACTGATCGCATATTCAAATGGTACCAATGGCGGCAAAGTCAAAATTACCGGATCTGACTTCGCTAACGGAAAAACTAGCATCAATACCGGCGCTACGGGCATCGGTCTCGATGGGCACATAGTAATTTTCTCGGGAAGCGACGATGCTGATGCAGTGAATATTGGTTCGATGAACACCATTGGCGGTGCCGGTGGTGTTGGAAACGTCACGATCTCAAACTCAAACGCGGTCGGCTCCGGAACCGCACTCTCAAATGGTACATTGAGCGGGAAGTTCACGCCAGGAGCACTCCTCGGCGGCACGGTCACGATGGGTCTCATCCAGACCGGCGGCGGCAGCTTCTCCTTAGATACGGCGGGTACTGCGGTCCTCGGAGCTGGACCGAGTGGCATCGTGACCACAGCTTCAGCATTCCTTCAGGGAACTGGTGGCACTCTGACTGTCAACGCCAACAAAATCGATGTCGTCGGCAACGTCAGAGCCGATGGTGGACCTGGTCTGGCGGGCGCGGCGGTTGTTGACGGTAAAGGCGGCGTAGGCGGCGGTTTGGCTGGAAATGGTGGAGTTCTCACACTGAATGCTACCAGTGGCGGTATCAATGTGGCTGCCGGAAAAGTGGTCGTGGCATCCGGCGGTAACGGCGGAAAAGCCAGTAATCCTGGCAAGGCTCTGACTGGCAAAGCCGGTCCGAAGGGCGCAGCCGGCGGCGATGGTGGACAAGGCGGGAAGGTCACCCTGACAACCACAACTGGCGACATCACCTTAGCAACTGGTTCCGCGGTCGGCGGTGTCGGAGGACTCGGAGGAGACGGATCTTCCGGAGCTGCCGGTGCCATCATCACTAGCGGCAGCGCGAATGGTGGAGCGGGCGGCGCTGGTGGGACAGGCGGAGATGCGGGCAGTGGAGCCACCGTGCTGCTATCCACAGACAGCGGCAAAATCAACCTCGCTCTGACAAGTACGGTTCTCGCCAGCGGCGGAACTGGCGGCAGAGGCGGCAGTGGTGGCAATGGTGGCGGTGCTGTCACCGGAAACGGTGGAAATGGTGGAAACGCCGCAGCGTCTGGAAATGGCGGAGCTGCAGGTAAGCTCACAATCCAGACAAACTCAGGACAAATTACACTAGGAGTCGTGCAAAACAGCGGTGGCAATGGCGGTATCGCTGGAACCGGCGGAACCGGTGGCGCGAGCAGTTCCGGCAAGGGTGGAAACGGCGGTAATGGCGGAGCTGGCGGCAAGGGCGGTGTCGGCGGATTGCTGACCGTCACAGCGAAAGGCAACGGTACAATTGCAACAACTAATGCTGTTCAAAGCTTCGGTGGCAAAGGAGCCAACGGCGGGAATGGCGGATTGGCCGGAGCTGGCGCAAGTGGCGGCAATGGCGGTAACGGCGGAATTGGTGGTTTGGGCGGCAACGCATCCGTTGTCACATTCTCGACTGACGCCGGGACCATCACTATTAATGATTCATCGGGCGCAGCCAGTCTGGGCGGCAATGGTGGCAACGGTGGGAGCGGCGGAGCGGCCGGAACAGGATCCACCGGCATCGGCGGAAACGGCGGTAATGGCGGCAATGCAGGCAACGCTGGTAATGCGAACACCGTTAAAATCGTCACCAAATCCGGTCTTATAACTGCTCTCGGCTCCGGAAAATCCAGCGGCTTGATCACAGGCGCTGGACAGGGAGCGCAGGGGACCGTCGCAGGTGGAATCGGCGGCTCCGGCGGCAATGGAGCCACGGGAAAAACCGGCGGAGGTTCTGGGGGCAAGGGCGCCAACGGCGGGTCAGCCGGAACAGCCGGCTCGCTGATTGTCACATCAACAAGCGGCAACATCGATTTTAGCGGCTCAATTGCTCTTCTGACCGCGAGTGGCAACGGCGGAAAAGGTGGAAACGGCGGTGCTGGTGCATCTTCAACAGGCACCACAGGCAATGGCGGTTCCGGCGGCAGCGCGGGCGCTGGTGGCGCTGGCGGTATCGGTGGCGCGATGACCATCAGTAGCACCACGGGTACAGTGACGACGAGCACTAATGTGTCAGCTGACGGCTCCAACGGCGGGGACGGTGGCACCGGAGGAGTCGCCGGTAACGCCGGAACGAACTCAGGAAACGCTGGTAGCGGTGGCTCGGGTGGTAACGGCGGAGCCGCGGCGAAAGGCGGCAGCATTACTCTTGAGGCAGTTACTCTCAACATCCAGAGCCTGAGCGCAAATGGCTCGACTAAGTCTGGCACCGGCGGCGATGGCAAGGCCGGCGGAACAGCGTCGAGCACTGGTAACGGTGGCAACGGTGGTTCTGGCGGCAATGCCGGTGCTGCAGGTGCTGGCGGAGCGATCAAATTAACCGCGACGGCAAACGGTGGAACTGGGATAACCATCGCGACGAAAGCAACAGCTGACGCCACAACGAGCGGCAATGGCGGTCTGGCCGGCGCCGGAACCAGTGGTGGAGCGGGCGCAAAAATTCTTGGAGGAAACGGCGGAAACGGAGGCAGTGCCGGAGCTGGTGCTATCGGTGGCTCCGTAAGTTTGAACACTACAGCAGGCTCAATCACTGCTACCATGCTCAGTGCCAATGGTAACGTCGCCGGAACTGCTCAAAAAGGCGAAATCGGCGGAAACTCTCCAGGAACTACCGGAAAAGGTGGCGCCGGTGGTCAGGGCGGCTCGACCGGTAAGGCTGGCATTATTAGTGTTACATCCACATCGGGTGCATTGAACTTGACCACGCTGTCAGCAGCAGGTCAAGCCGCTTCTGATGGTGGAGTTGGTGGCGCAGGCGGCTCAAGCAGCACAGCCACTGCTGGTGCGATCGGTGGCGCAGGCGGTGACGGTGGCTCGACCGGTGGCGGCGGAACTGTCACCCTGAAAACCACTAGTGGCGCCATAAATGCTAATGGATTAAACGTATCCGGCGGAGATCGCTTCGGCGGCGGCGGCAAAGGTGGTAACGGCGGCAGTAGCACTGTCGGAGCCGGCGCTGCAGGTGGAGCGGGAGGCGATGCCGGTTCGACCGGCGGAGGTGGAGTCCTGACCATCACCTCGACAAGCGGTGCCGTATCAGCTCTAGGCATCAATGTCGCGGCTGGCAACGCAGGAACTTCAACCGCCGTCGGTGACGGCGGAACCGGTGGCAATGGGGCCACCACTGGTGGTGCCGGCGGAGCGGGTGGAGTGACAGGCACGGGCGGTATCGGCGGTAAACTGACAATCACGACCGGAAGCACGATCGCGCTCGACACAATCGATGTATCCGGTGGTGCTCTCACTGTAAGCGGTGGTGCTGGTGGCAAAGGCGGGGACGGCGGCTCTAAAGCCGGCGGAGCTGGAGGAAAATCCGGAGCCGGTTCCGATGGCGGTAATGCCGGAACCGTTAACCTGACAGGAAGCTCCATCACTGGTCTGATATCGTTGACGGCAGACGGTGGCGATGCCACCTCTGGCGGTGCAGGCGGCGCCGGCGGCGGTGTCGCACCGACTGGTGGAAAAGGCGGCGCCGGAGCTAATGGCGGCGACGGTGGCGATGGCGGCATCGTGACTGGCAGTCCTGCGTTGGGTATAACCCCGACGGTGACCGGTGGCACCGCTGGTGGTTCAGGAGCTGGCGGCGCCGGCGGTGACGGCACAGTGACCGACGGCACAACAGGTAAGAGCGGAGCCCCTGGTACCAATGGTGCAAACGGCGTAATTAACTAGTGAAACGAAACCTCCATTGTCTGCGAACCGCCGCATCGACCGCCCTCGCCCTGATGGTCGTGTTCGCGGCGAGCGGCCGGGCTGAAGACTCGAAGTTGCCAGATATTCCCGAATTCGCACCCAACCCGTTTAAAAAACCCGCAACCGTACCCGTCAAGATTTCCGACAACATTAAAGAACTTGAACGGACTTTATACGGCAGTGTCAACGAGGACAAGCCTGATGATCTCAGGATCTCCGCATTAGAGCGCACCATATTCGGTACCTCCTATCTCAACTCAAAACTATCACTCGTTACGAGAACTGCGGGTCTTGAAAAAGTAGTAGATGCCCTACTTGAAGGACGGAAACAGTTTGAAGAAAAACACTGGAGTGAATCAAAAACTTCGCTAACTGAAGTTCTTAAATTACTCGGAAAAGACTACAAAAGTTTAGTACGCGCGGAAGCTCATTACCGAATTGGTATGTGCGACTACGAACTCAGCAATATCGCCCGTGCAGGCACTCCCGGAATAAAGATCAACGGTGCACTGATAGCGACCTGCAAAGATAATCTCAGCAAAGCACAGGACTACTACAAGTCACTTGGACAAGTCGAAACGGCTGACAAAATCACGAAGTTTATGGCCTCGTTCAAAGACCAAGCAGAAAAATCGTTTCTCTACTAGTACTAGTCTGTCATGAACCCTTCGCTGGCACTATTTACCCTTCAAAAATTCGGTTACCAGCTGCTCCGTTCTTTTGCGCAAGGCGAGCATTTCTTCAGTATCGACGGAACTCTTCATGTCCGTCAACATCTTCTGTGCGCTACCCGGCGAACGAACAACTTGTTGCAAATCAAGCCTCTTTCCGACGAGCGACATCAGCACAGTTGTTTTGTCAGCAGCAATGTCCACGCCCTTGGCGAGCATCGTTTCGTTAGTTTTGCTCATCACACTAGTACCAATCGTTCGCACATTTCCACTATGAAAAAACGGCGCAAGCTTATCGAAATTGACAGCTGCCTTCGTGACGTGATTGGGATCAATAAACGCCGTGTGAAAACGACTCATTTTCAGCGCTACTTGCGCGCCTTCATCAGTCATTCCGACTAACGGACGAAGACTGTCGATTTCAGTGACCCACGTCACACGATGTCCTGCTTCCTGCAGCGAATGCCTCATCGCTTTGCCGATAAACGGAGCTGCCTCAATCACCAAAACATTTTGCGAGCGCGGCACCAGCGCATTCGCTATCCGTCCGCGATTCAGCAGCAATGCGGCACCAGTAAGAGTGGTTACACCCAGACCAATTGCAACCGAATGCTCTTCTATAAAAGATTTCTTGCCATCATCTGCCGTAAGTTGCTTCTGGATGTCAGCAATAGTTCCAGCTTTTCCGGTTTCATTTAAACCCGCAGAAATACTCGCGCTTGAACCAGCGGAATCACTTTCCCCGGGTCCACTTCGAACAAGCTTTTGTTCCTTGCTGCCGAATCCTGAGTTTTGCTCGTTGCTAGCGACCACGGCACCGCTTGTGGTGTCGCCCGGTCTACTGTATGCAAATTGAGCGGCAGAAGACCAATGACCACCTGCATCCGAAGGTAAAGTCGATTTTGCGGTTTGTCCGTCGGACAACTGTTCAAATTCTGCGGACATTGGTTCCCCTCGATTCTCCTGGCGAAGTCCATTGTGACTACTACTCAAACAATTTGAGCTGTCAACGGTCTCGCCAATAAAGACGCCCCAATATCACAATTATCCTGTGTATTCGGAGATTTGACACCCCGGGAATTACGTAGGCTTAGAATAGAAAATCATCTAAAATTTTCAAACGATCGTTCGAAACAGCGACATTACACAGATTCAAAAAGATTTCACCGCACAGCAACTAGTTTTTACTATGAGCGCTTTCCCGAGGCGGATCAAACGACACGTCCTTCGACGCTACCCATCTAACGCTGCGCTGAGACAACTCAGGGATCGATGCAGAACCGACCAAATCGTTTCCTTCGATTTTTCCCTGAATCAAACCTTCTTTGCGCTGAATCTTTTTCCACTTTCTCACACGCATTAGAATAGACGCGACCTTCGATGTTGAGAAGTCGACGCGCATCGTGATTGCGCCAGAAGCTTCGTCGTATTGACCTGCAATTGGAAAGTCGCCAAAGAGTCCCTTGTAAACGCCAGCAATTTGACCTGCTTCGCAACTTTCAATGAATAATTTGGGATGACGTCCAAACTTTTTGATGTGTCCGTTCCACTTTCCTAACAGCGATGAAGGCTCAAATCTCTCTACTTGCCCGTTTAAAACGGTTTGTTGCTGTTCGACTTCAGCTCTTGCGAATTGAGGAGCAATCTGAATTGACACCAACTGAATTATCAAAACGGACAACGACAAAAAAATCACGCGGAGACACGACCGCTCGATCGGCCTTGAATTTTGAATATGGCTAGTCTCGTCAACTTGTTCAAAACCAGGCTCGCGAAGTTGTTCATCGCTTGACTGTATTGCTTGTTTATTGCTTGACTTAAAACCTGGTCGACGGAACATAAATTGCCTGCCTCAAATGACTCTCCAGGGTCGTTTACACCACCGATACGAAAAAGTTGCGGAGACAAAGAGAAATAAATTAAAACTCTCTGATAAGTATTCAGAAATTTGCCATACTGGAGTCTCGTGCAGCGACTTGTGGCGCAGTCGTTCTGCCGATTCAGAGATGGGCGACCTGACTTAGAAGGAGTATATCGAAGATGCCGCTTCACGACGCATTCAATGCCGCAACGACCATCAGGGTGGCGCGCATGACTTCGGTGCCGACGACCGAGGATCTGAGATATCTACTTGCGGAGGCGAAGAAGCATGAAAAGGCTGTCGAGCTGCCGTTTGAAAACCACAAATCGCTCTTTATCATCAAGGTTGCGCTGACCGGTCACTTGCAAACTCCTCGCTGGACATTTCAAAGAGGGGATGGCGCATCGGCCAAGGTTCTGTGGACTCGCGATAGTAGCGAAGTTTTGATGATACAAAACAAGATCAAAGTTGAATCCGCATACGATGGAAACTCGGATGGAGAGCCTGGCACACAATCAGGAACGAACACTCCAATAATTACGAGCGCACCACATCCGCAACCAACGGTTACACCTGTCACGAGGCGTAACTTCGTGGGTTGGCCAGAAACGCCAGTAGATGAACCGGCGACTTCAAAAATACTTATGCCTCCGAAACCAATGCCACTGGCTGGTTTCACAGCCGAGTTTGTGGCGTCGAAAGAGTCGTGGCCGCAATTGCGACCAGATGCAAAACCAGCGGCGTCAGACTCAGCTGAAGGAAACCTCGCACAAGTGCGAAGCTTCGCTCGCAAAACTGTTGAACAACTGATCGTTCCTGCATTGCGTGATGTTGAAAAGGCAGAACCGAAAGGCACTCCTGACAATGGGAACGCAAGCGCTCCAGCGAAACCTGCTGCTGAAATAGACAAAAAGCCAGCGCCTGCCACTGCCACCGCAGACAGTGCAGATAATAGCACGGCGATTAAGAAACCAAAACAAATCCATTCGGTTACGATTCCACTGCCACCGCCAGTGCGTTTCGCAGACAGCCTCGCGGAGCAGGTATTCAACAGACTCTTCGATCGAAACACCGGTTTGATGTCGTTTGGAACGCTGGTGTTTTTCTTGCTGCGGGAATTTGATCGTCATCAGCGACAAAACAGCGGACTTTCCATCATCATCTGTGAAGTGGCTATCAAACGCGACGGCAAAATGTCAGACCTCCCGTATGAAGCACTGCCGACGGTGGCAGAACGGATCCGCGCGGTGTGTAAACCACATCACATCGCGTCTCACGTGAGCGAAAGCGAGTTTGGCATTTTGACAGACGATGCTGATGAAGACTCGCTATTGAGCCTCTGCGAATCTCTGCGTGCCGCTATTGTAGCTGAGCCTCCGCTAATCGAAGGACTTTCTGCAGGCTCGACGAGAGTCGCGATTGGCGCGGCAAGCATTCCAAATACCTGCACGGATCCAGGCGTTCTCGTCGCGGCCGCAGAAATGGCCAAAGAGATGGCAAAAGATAAATCGCCTTCCATTCTGCTGTTTCCAGCCAGATCAGATTTGGATGAGACTAATTCGAAATACATCAAGGATATCTAAATGAAAAACGTCGCTCTTGTAACTTACTCGGATGAGCCGGAACTCACAACCGACGACGCGCTCCTCATCGAACCACTGGAGAGTCTGGGCATCAAAGTTCATGCCGCGCCGTGGGATGTGCCTTGTCGTTGGGAGCAGTTCGATCTCATCGTTCTCCGCTCAACCTGGGGTTATCATAAAAAACTCAACGAGTTTACCAACTGGATCAAATCATTGGAAAGTCGCGGTTTGCCCGTGCAAAACCCAGCCGCATTGATGCTTTGGAATACCGACAAACACTACCTGTTGGATCTGAAGAAACAAGGTTTCAACGTTATGCCAGGAATTATCGTTGAGCAGGACAACCCGATTGCCCTAGCCGATGCCCTCCGCCAAAACAATTGGAACGATGCCGTTTTTAAACCCGTCATCTCAGCATCAGCATTTCTAACGCATCGCACTTCGCTCGATAAGGCCGAATCAGACCAGGTGATGTTCGAAGAAGCGCTTTCCCACTCAGCTGTTCTCGTCCAACCGTTCGCCGAAGAAGTCGTTTCCGAAGGGGAATGGTCGCTAATTTTCTTCGACGGCGCTTACAGTCATTCCGTTTTAAAAATTCCGAAGGGCGGCGAGTTCCGCACACAGCCAAGCCTGGGCGGACAACTCGCCCAAGTCGTTCCACCAAAATCTCTTATCAATGAAGCAGAAGAGATTGTCAAAAGCTTACCGCAACAGCCGCTCTACGCACGTGTTGACGGAATCAATAGTGATGATCACCTGGTGGTAATGGAACTTGAATTGATTGAACCAGCGTTGTGGATCGGAAGTTCTCAGGATGCGCCAGAGCGCATGGCAGCTGCAATTTCGAATGCCGTTTCGAAAAGTCAAAAACTGAAAGTCTAGTTGATTTACACCGGCGCGGAGAGACAGTGCGATGGGTCAAGTAGATATTGAAGAAAGTCTGTTAGTCGGTGCGCCACCAGATGTGGTTTACAAAATCCTCGCCGACCCAGCTCACCACAAGCACATCTTGCCTGAGGCCTTTGTTTCATATGAATCAGAAGGCGATGGCATCGTCTCATTCTCCATCAAACTGGGCGCGGTAAAAAGAGATTTCAGAGTTCGAACAGAACAAACGGAACCTAATAAACTGTTTCGAGAAATCGATTTATCAACAAACATCGCAACCGAATTTAGCTTAGAACCCCATCCCGACGGATCAGTCGTCACTATCGCAACCCACTACACAACGGAATCTTCACTTTCAGGATTTATGGAAGCGATGTTTGGACCAGTCTTCCTTCGACAAATCTACAAAGAGGAACTCGTCAAACTCGGCCGTTATGCGTTACTCGTAAAATAACTAGAAGTTCCTGGTCAGTCTAATGATACAGCCCGTAATGCGCGTACCTGGTTGCATACGGATTCACCGGCGGAGCCAACCCTAGAGTTTACGCGAACTAATTCGAGATGCAACTCAAGACGCGGGGCCCAATGTTCGTAAACCTGCAACTTGGCTGGACTAAAGCAGTGTAGTACACAGGGGTGCGCTATGGGATTAACCTCGCAAGAGGTTTACGAGGCCTTTGCTAATGCGCCGCAAGACTGGTACCTCATCGAAGAGGGCGACAAAGCCTTCATGGTGGTAAGTTTTACGCACTCAAACCGCCTCATTGAATTCGGAGTGCGCGAGCTGACGGCGAAATCTTCTCAATTAGCGGCTTTGATTAGTGAGGAGCGCCTTGAGAAGCCTTAGATATGGTCAGAACTTGAACGACTATGGTGCTCGGACAACCACAACTGCGAACCTGAAAGCAAATCTGGGAATAAGAGTTTTTAACAAGCCACTATTTCGTGGAGAACGAACATTAACGATCCAGATTCCAAAGAAAAACCGGAAGAGCAGAAATTGCATCCGCTTGTTGCAGTTTCCTTTGCGCTTATCTACACAATTTCTACGATTGGAACCAGCATTTTTCTTCGGTCGCATTTTTCATTACCATCCAAAGACTTTGCAACGGCGGGTTTGCTTGCGTCAAAAGATTTTTTGCTAGTTTTAATCCTCTTCTATGTCTTCGAGTTCAAGATTAAACGGATCCCGCATCCACTTCAATACGCATTCGGGATGGCCACCATTGTCTTCGTCGCTACCTACTTTTATTGGGCGTATCTTAGTGTTTAATTCCACACGAGTGACACCATAAATGGTGCGCAAAAACGCATGTTTCGGAGAGTAGTCAGTGTCAAACGAACAGAAGATAGCGGAAAATCAAACCGAACTGATTGAAACACCATCGAGCAACGTCGATCCAAGCGAGACAGAGGCTAAAATAGACCTTCCGTCAAACAAACCCGACCTCGGTCCCGACTTCGAAGTCTGTGACATGCTCGGACAAGGCGGAATGGGAACTGTCTACAAAGTTTTTGACAAGCGCTCGAACAGCTTTTTTGCAGCGAAGTTTCTACGAAAAGAACTAGCCGAGGACAATTATGCTGTTAAACGATTCGAACAAGAGATTCGCACAGCGTCAGCGCTTTCTCACGGAAATTTAGTATCTGTTTTTAGCCATGGTCGCACTGCTTCAGGAGTGCCTTACTTCCTGATGGAATACACGGAGGGAGCCAGTCTGGCTGCGACTCTAAAAGCTGACGGATCACTTTCATTTGCGCGTGCATTGGAAATTTTCATCCAAACATGTGAGGCACTCGATTATGCGCACCGCCATAACGTTATTCATCGAGACCTCAAGCCAAGCAACATCATTTTGAAAAAAACTGAATCGGGTGCTGACGTGGTGCGCGTCCTAGATTTTGGCATTGCAAAAATTTTGACGAGCGAGAGTTCCGATTTTAGTCGCACAAATCTCACGCAGACTGGTGATATTTTCGGCAGCCCACTGTATATGTCGCCAGAACAGTGTCAAAACAATCCTCAAGATGCGCGATCGGACGTCTACGCATTAGGCTGCGTCATGTATGAATCGTTGACGGGCGTTCAGCCGTTCTATGATGGCAATGCCGTGAAAATTATTTTGAAGCATATGAACTACAAGCCACCAGCCATTACTACCAAGGGTAATAATGATTCGCGTTTTGAAGCATTCGACGAGATTATTCAAAAGTGTTTGGAAAAATCTCCGGATGATCGATATCAAACCATCGAAGAGCTCAAACGCGATCTACGAGCAGTGGAAGCCGGATTAGCTTTACCGAGCCGTATGAACAAAAATCGGTTTCGACTGAAAAATCTTTCGCCAACCAAGACGGCGGCAATAGAAAAACGTGTTGTCTGGACTGTCTTTGCTATCCTGGTGATGATTGCTAACGCTTCGATCTTCTGTTTTTACGGGAATCATCCCAGCGAAACGAAATCACCCGTCGACTACGGTGATGCTTTCACAGACGCCACCACTCTTGATGCAAAATCTTATTCTTACTTTGTCCGAGGCGACTACGAGAAAGCAGCCCCGCTACTCGAGTTTGGAATAGCGACTTACAAAGAACGTGTTGAAGCTGACAAAAAATCTAATGCAGAACAACAACTTATAAAAGATAAAACTCTCTTGACAGAAAATATTCAACACGTCGGAAAGTGTTACATGGAAATAGCGAAACGCGCGAACCTAGAAGGCGATCGAGAAAAGGCAAAAACCTATTTCAACAAAGCGTTAGACCGTTACCGAGAAGCCATGCAGTTTTGGATGACTTACAAGTATTCGAATCTCCAACAAACAATGGCACCGGAAGCAGTCACTGAGTACGAATTCGTTTTGAAACAACTTGGACTGACTGATGAGTTGTCCAAGCTAAAATCATGGCAACTGAATAATTGACCAGAAACGGCTTAGAGAGCTGATTCAAGGAGATAAGTCTGTCGATGGTATCAAACAAGAAGAGTCCGCCTGGACAATGCAAATACACACCGTTTGAGAAATCTCGTGCTGGGTTGCAAACATCAATTAGGATTTTCAGAGTCCGGACGTAGTAAACTCACCTTGACCCGGATGATGCCATCCGTTTGCCGGTCACCTCGACTCATTGCTCCTGGATTGTTTAAGCCTAGAATTATGGATTTCGACGCCGCTTGCAACTACCTGCTCTCCCTTACCGCAAGGGAAAGAAGTCTTCGGCAAGTCACTATGAAGCGTGAAGCCATTCTCGCACTTTTGGATCTGCTGGGCAATCCTCACCGCGGCAGAAAGACGGTTCACATAACCGGTTCGAAGGGAAAAGGGAGTACCTCTAGTTTCATTGCCGCTGTGTTATGTGCTAATCAAAACTCTACAGCGCACTTCACGAGTCCTCATCTACATTCTTTCGTCGAAAGAATTTGTTTCGACGGTGAGAAATGCGATCTGAGCGAATTTTCCGAATCATTATTCGCGATACAAGAAGACATTGAGAAAATTTCCAATAGTAGTCTCGGTCCTGTCAGTACGTTTGGTGCCCTGACTGGAATGTTTTTCCAGCTTGCTGAAAAGCGCCAGGTTGAGTGGCAGGTCATCGAAGCCGGGCTGGGTGGAAAGAACGACGCAACCAACGTTTTTGAAAAAACGGAGTTAGTAGTTTTCACCGCTATCAGCTTGGAGCACACAGCCATACTTGGAAATTCTACAACAGAAATTGCAGAGAACAAGGCTGAGTTAGTACGTCCTGGCTCAATTGTGATTTTGGCACCACAGAAGGACGAGCGAGTGACTGAAGTGATCAGACGACGCTGTGAGAACCAGCATGCAGAGCTGATCGAAGTAGAAAAATTGTATCAGTCTAAATTGATCGCTTCAGATTACAATGTTCAGCATTTTGAAATTTCGGGTGGCGGAAAGAATCGAAAATTTTCGATTCCGTTACTTGGAAAACATCAGTTGGACAATGCATCGACTGCAATTGCAGCGATTGATGCTCTCGTACAATCGGGTGAAAAGATACTGCCTCAGTCATTGCAAGATGGTCTA
>CAZRMH010000091.1:0-22751 GCA_964600935.1 uncultured Candidatus Obscuribacterales bacterium | reverse complement strand
ATCGCCTGGCCGCGCATCTTCCCGAACGGGGAGGGCAAGGTCAACGAAGCCGGTCTCGATTTCTACGACCGGCTCGTCGACGAGCTGCTCGCCGCCGGCATCGACCCGTACGTCACGCTCTATCACTGGGATCTTCCGCTGGCACTCCAGCAGAAGTATTTTGGCTGGTTCGGACGCGAGACGGCTCTCCGCTTCGCCGATTACTCGGCGGTGATGGTGAAGCGGCTCGGTGACCGCGTGAAGAAGTGGGCGACTCTCAACGAGCCGGAGGTGATTATCGCCGGCTATATCGGTGAGGGCATGGCGCCTGCCATGAACCTGCCGCGCTCCGGACACAAGGTCGGACACCATCTGATGCTCGGTCATGCGCTCTCGCTGCAAGCTATGCGTGCCGCGCGCAGTGGTCTCGACTGCGGTGTGGTTTTGAACCTCTGTCCGGTCGACCCGGCTGACCCGGAAGACGCGGCTTCGGTCGCTGCTGCGAAGTCACGCTGGTCGACCGCGTATGCCTGGTACATGGACGCCATGTTCAAGGGGCACTACCCGAACGAGGTGCTGGACCTGCTCGATCGCTCCGACGGTGGCGGAAACCCCGTCAAGGCCGGCGACATGAGCCTGATCGCGCAGAGCATCGATTTCCTCGGCATCAACTATTACACGCGTTTCCGTGCCAATGCGAAGGGCGAGTTCGTGGAAACTCCCGGCGCACCTGTCACGCAGATGGGCTGGGAGATGGTGCCGGATGCATTTACCAAAATGCTGATCGACATCGATGCCGAGTACGAACTGCCTCCGATGTACATCACGGAGAACGGCGCCGCCCTCGATGATGTCGTGACGGATGCCGGTCGAGTCCACGATCGTGGTCGCATCGACTACATCAACGACCACATCGCTGCCATCGCTCGTGCCACCGCGGCCGGTGTCGATCTGCGCGGATACTTCGTGTGGAGTTTGATGGACAACCTGGAATGGCCGCTTGGTTTTGCGAAGACCTTCGGTCTCACGCACATCGACCGTACCACGTTGAAGCGGACCGTCAAGGACAGTGGACTGTGGTACAGCCGCACTGTCAGCAAGAACCGCTCGCGCTGACGCCTTCATGGCACAGCCGTGCATAGCAGTGCCTGCGACTGCCGTTCCGATTGAACTCGGGCTCTACTGATTCGAATTGCCGTACGCATCAAACGTAACGTGTTCGCAAGTAGTTGAGTCGGTCGCAGTGTTTGAAAACCGAGAACGCCTCGCTTTGCGTGCGGCGTTCTTGGACAGCCTCAGTTTCAACCGGTTCGTGACCCGAGTCCATTGCTGCTGCAGTGTGCGCAGTATTCGGATATCGGGTGCCTGCCGTTAACTCAACCCTCATTGGAGGAACTCTCATGATTCCCGATACCAACTGGCTTCTGCCCATTGCCGCACTCCAGGCTGTTTTTCTTGGTCTGATCTCCACGGAACTGGCTCGGTTCAGCGGCCCGAAGACGGTGAAGATGGCGTCCGTCGCTGCTACCGTCATCAGTTTCATTCTCGGCATCGTACTCAGCACCCCTGCTACCCTGGTCGCTTGTGCGGCCGGCTACGCCGTGCTGACGATGCTGTTCTCCTACTGGTACGGCGAGAAGATGATCGCCGGCAGCATCCGCAAGCAGCTCGAACTTGCACCTTCTGTGGTGCAGTTTGGGTTGCGCAACTACGGTCGCTATGCTGACAAGAACGGCATCACCACTGCCACGCTCTGGACCGCGCTGGATGAAGGCGTGGCGTTCTCGGCGGATGAGCGCGTCCTGGTCAATCATCTGCTTTCGCACATCAGCGACATCGGGCATGTCGTCGAAACCGTGATCGTGGGTTCGCCCGCGGTCATGCACGGCGGTGCTCATGCAATCCCGGTCTACGCTGTCAGTGATCGCGACTTGCGCACTTACGAGGCGCGTCTGAAGGTGAAGTACGCCGCCTGGCTGTAAGCCGGTCTTTCAAACATAAGGCAGGAGCGAAAGCAGTGCGCCGCTCCTGCCTCGTGCTGATCCGATAAAACCTGTTTTAAACGGTGTGAGGTGCCTTTTGCCGGAGCGGACGATTGGAGCAATCAGGCTCTGGTAGTCGGTTTCGAGCAGGAGGCACCTTGCCCGTTTCTTTTCAAAGATTGTATACTATACAATGTCACAGAAAAACTGGAAAAAGGAAAAAATGAGAGATGCAGCCTCAGGAGAGCGTTTGAAGCGCCCTCCCGAGTTGCGTGACTGTCACAGCTGCGGCGCTGTGATTATGCTGGGGTCGGTGTCGTGATCACATAGTGGACACCGCCGATGGTGAGTTCCTTCAGCCCTTCGACCGGGATGTTGCGGAAGCCGCCGTCGACCCCGACCTCGTAAACGGTGATCAGTCCTTGCTCCTCCTTTTGCTCGGTGGTGAATGTGCCTGTGCCCTGGACGCCTTTCTTGACCGCGAAACGCGCTCGCATGCGCCGGTCCGTGCCATCGCCGCGCTTTTTGAACAGCACGGAGAAGAACTTGCCGCCGCCTTTGGCGCGGTGTTCGGTGAGCAACTCGAGAGCACGGGTGCGGGTGATTTTTTTGGACTTGGTGGTCGCCATTATCTTTGTCTCCACGGGAAATCTGTGACGCGCAGTCACGCGCGTCGAAGTGTCGTGACGCGACGGTTAGAAAACGGCTACGATAGCCGTTTTCTCCGAGAAACAGAGGCTGGACAATTCCGAGTAATCTGCCTCAGAGTGCATGTAGTTACTGGAGTTGACGTTCCATCTCGTTTTCACGATCCGTGCAACTGAGGTTACGTCGCGATGGATCCGACCTGATCGCGTGGCTTGCGCGATTGAACGTCTGGACTGGTGCGGTTAACTTTGGTTAGGGGATGGGCAGCGTGAAAGGGATCGATGGAATGTAATTAAGTATAGAAAACGTCGGGTACTGGCTTTCAAGACGTATGACGGTTTAAAACATGCGGTCATACCGAGATGTATTGGTTTTTAACGATTGTCGCGATATTGTCTAATATGATTTAGCGTGGCTCACAGACGGGATGTCAGTCAGTTTCCAAATTTGTGTTTTTTTTCGTGAATGTGGTGTTGCTGATTGGCTGAGGTTAAACAGGGATCGCTGCTGCTCCGTCGAGCCCTTGCCGTTAGAATTTGCTTCACGGTTTGTCGCGAATAAGAAAACGGTGAATTCCGCTATTTGAAAGCTGCGATATTACTGCTTGGATTCAGCAGGAGACTTCAATTTCGATTCGAAACTACAAGCAGTGTTTTCGACCAAAAAAACAGTTTGTGTTCTGGGCAATATCAAAGTCTGCTGCCGCGCTATATCAGGCGTGTCTTGATTCATGGGAGAAGTACGATGCTTGGAATGACTGCAAGTTTTTGTGAGCTAACCCAAAAGACGCCCCCAATCAATCTCTCAGGTCTGAACAGTGTGGAATGGCGAGTGATTTGCTGGAACAAAGATGTCTTGATTCGTTTTATTAGAGGCAATTAGGATTAGCTCACATACATTTATCCACCTGATGCATCGCGAAGGAATTCCCTTAAAAACTTCCGCCAGAAGCAAATTCTAATTCTCAGACCAAACACTCCGGTGTTATCTGTTGTCACGGCTTTGTTTCTAACGATCGATACTTCGCGCCACCATCGATAGTGCTTAACTTCAGGAAGTCATCCACCTCCCGGCGTGTATGTTTTGATACTACAGGTAGTGTTTAGCGTTACTCGAGTGCGTAGCTCAAATGGGAGAGCGGCGGTCTGCTGACTGCTTATAAGGGTTCGATTCCCCTCGCACTTGTTCCCGGATTTGCGGGTTTATTTCTTTCACTGTTAGACAAGGAAACGATCATGAAGTGCAAACGTTGTAGTGAAGTGGTGCCCGCCGAACGCCTGGCTGAAGTGCCGGAGACGGTTCTGTGCGTGGGATGCAGCCAAACGGTCGGCGGCGAGTTCAAGGTCATCGGCGTGCAGACGCAAGACGGCCTCGAAGTGGTGAAAATCCGCCTCAACATCAGCGGGCTGTGATTTCGGTTTAGTGGCGACAGTGAATTTCGCTGTTGGTCGCTCGAGTGTAGTTTGGTGTTATGCGTAGGCAGCATCGCTGCCTTTCCTGCTCGTTTGGTCAGCAGGTGTTTCTTTTTTCCTTCAATTGGAGACACGATTATGCGTAAGGACATGGGTAAGCTGGTGTTCAAGGGTGCGGGCTTCAAGGGCGACAAGGTGCGCCGGCGCTTCGTCAGCGAGCAGCTCGCCGCCAACTTCCGCCCGGCGGCCGAGCCGGAGGTGGTGGTGCGCGACTTCCGCCTCGGCGAAGAGCCCGAAGGCTGCACCGTGCTGGAGTACCTGTCGGTGCGGCAGGTGTCGGGTCGGGGCGGCTGGGCCACCGCCGTCATCAAGTTGCCCGTCGAGGGCGGCGAGGATCGCGAGCAGGTGTGCATGGATGAGGCCAGCTCGCGTGAGCCGATGCGGGGCCGCCTCGGGCACTACCAGGGCAAAGAGACGAAGGTCAACTTCGGCGTCCTGAAACGCTTCCTGGGTTCCCGAGTCGGGCGCAACTGGGGCCTCGTGCTCGGCGAGATCCGCCGGGGCTGCGATGGGCGCTCCTTCCAGGGGCACACCATCGAGCAGGTGCTCAGCAGCATCGTCGTCACCAACGTCGATGTGGTCAAGGAACAGCTCTGGGACGTGGAGTTCGCCTGCGAGCTGTCGCAGAGCCCGCGACGCTGCCGTTACTTCGTCCACCCGACCACCGGCTCGCTCGAGCACTTGCCGCGCCCGACCAAGAGCGCCAAGCAGGAGCAGAAGCGCGCCGAGGTCGAACGGCCGGAGCAGGTGCCGATCGACGAGTTCACCAAGCTGGTGCGCGTCGCGGGCATCTGGTACGTCGTCAGCTTCCAGCCCATCCCGACGATCGACGAAGTGCGCCGTAACCAGCCGTACTCGGCGGGTTCCGACACCCGGTTGACGCTGCCCAAGGACATCATCCTCGGGCGGGACGCCGTCAACGACCCGGAAAACAGCCACCGCGGGTATATGAACAAGCTGGTCAACTACCCGGTCGACAGCTTGCGCGACGCCTGGGGTGCCGAAGTCTACGCGGTCAGCAAGCGTCAGGCCGGTAGCCGCGAGTTGAAGCGCTACCTGCCGCGCCGCGTCGTGAGCTGACAGTATCCCCTATCCGCACGCCTGCGGTGGGGCCGGTGAGAATCCGGTGCTGGCCAAGCGAGGATCGCGCTTGGCTGGGGAGTCAATCCCAGTACGAACCAGGCCGTGCCTGGTTCGGTGTTTCGATTTTTCACCACACCTGTTTCAGGAGTCCGAACCATGGCAAATCTCAACCGTAAAGCTATCGACCGCGTCCTCCGCATCCACGGCGAGAGCCTGGGCGTGCCGGTCACGAAGAAGAATCGCGCTCGCGCCGCGTCGCTCAGCCACCTCCACCCGGCCAACCGCGCGCTGATGCTGGTGTGCGGCGAAGAGCTGGCGCCCGAAGACCTCGTCGGCATGTCCATCCCGGTCACCCGCGAGAACCGCGACCGCGTCACCGCGCTCAGCAACATGCACCCGGTCAACCGCGCGCTGAAGCACGTGTGCGGCGAGTCGCTGTCGACGGCCGACCTCGTCCGGATGTCGGTGCCGGTCAACGAACGCACGCGCAACCGTGCGGCCGAACTCGTCGACCTGTCCCCGTTCAACCGGGCGCTGGAACTGTACGGCGAAGTGATCTGAGCAGTCTTAAGCGTCAGGCCGGTAGTCGCGAGTTGAAGCGCTACTTGGCGCGCCGCGTCGTGAGCTGACAGTATCCCCTATCCGCACGCCTGCGGTGGGGCCGGTGAGAATCCGGTGCTGGCCAAGCGAGGATCGCGCTTGGCTGGGGAGTCAATCCCAGTACGAACCAGGCCGTGCCTGGTTCGGTGTTTCGATTTTTCACCACACCTGTTTCAGGAGTCCGAACCATGGCAAATCTCAACCGTAAAGCTATCGACCGCGTCCTCCGCATCCACGGCGAGAGCCTGGGCGTGCCGGTCACGAAGAAGAATCGCGCTCGCGCCGCGTCGCTCAGCCACCTCCACCCGGCCAACCGCGCGCTGATGCTGGTGTGCGGCGAAGAGCTGGCGCCCGAAGACCTCGTCGGCATGTCCATCCCGGTCACCCGCGAGAACCGCGACCGCGTCACCGCGCTCAGCAACATGCACCCGGTCAACCGCGCGCTGAAGCACGTGTGCGGCGAGTCGCTGTCGACGGCCGACCTCGTCCGGATGTCGGTGCCGGTCAACGAACGCACGCGCAACCGTGCGGCCGAACTCGTCGACCTGTCCCCGTTCAACCGGGCGCTGGAACTGTACGGCGAAGTGATCTGACCAGTCACCACCAGTAGTGTCGGCGGTCGAAGCCCTGCACGGGCGGAAAGTGGATCTTCTGATCCGCCTTCCGCCCGTCGCCCTGCGGGCTTTTGGCTTCTGGTCTAAACTATTAAAACATATAGTTGTTGCGTTCCAAGCGACAAGAAGTAGTAGGGGTGAGTCAGATTGAAAACCCCCAGAGCAACATGCTCTGAAGGTTCCCAATCTGCGCAAGAAATCGACTGGCACCAGAGGTGATGCCAGTCGATTCTTGTTCCCCGGTTCCCGGATGATCACATCCAGGGGCAGCTCTCGGGGTCGCAGGGCTCAACGATTTCCGAGATGGTGACGGTGACATCGCCGATGTCGGGCGAAAGTCCGGTGATCGTAAGGCATGGGAAGCCTGCGCAAAACAGAGTTTTGCCCAGGTCTTCCTCGGTCAGTGCGATCTGCTGGTTCTCGTACTGCTGACCGTTAATGGTAACGGTACAGTCGATGGCCAGCGAGGCGCCGTTTCCGAACCAGGAACGCGGACGGACGTTCTTCACGGTGACGACCGTGTGATAGTGACTCAGATAGAGGTGCTGCCCGCGTCCGGTAATGAATTCCCGTCCGCTGCAGAGCGGCTCCCCCTGAGCCGGCAAACGGAGTTGCAGAATTTTTCTGGATGGCATAGTTACTTCACCTCTCCTTGGAGAGCGCTATCGTCAGCGGCTCCACCGTTTGCGCCGGCGTCATTGCCAGCTGCCTTGGTTTCTGGCGTCGCACCGTCAGCGGTGGCGTCCGGCTTGGGCGCCGCCGCCAGCCAGATCCGGCGGAACTCCTCACCAGTCAAGGTTTCCTCTTCATAGAGGACTCTTGCGCAGGCTTCGATTTGCGCCGTGTGAGCTTTGATGATCACATCGGTCGCCGCTTCCGAGTCGTCGACGATCTTGCCCCAGGCGACGTTGAACTTGTCGAGCAGAATTTCGCCGACATTGGAGACCGGGAAACCATGCTTGTCCAGTGGCAATGACTTGACGCCGAACTCCTTCGACATGCCGAAGACGCCGACCATCTGCCGAGCCAAACCGCTGGCGCGCTCGAAGTCGTTGCTGGCGCCGGTTGAGATCTTCTGGAGAAGAATCTTTTCGGCAGCGCGACCGGCGAGCATCATCTGCAGCCGGATGTTGAACTGGACATCGGTCCAGTCGTAGCGCTCACCCTCCTCAGGCGAACTGTCCATCAGACCGAGAGACTTGTCGGTCATAACGATGGTTATGCGGTTGACCGGATCGCCACCGAGCACGGTTGGAATGGCAGCGTGTCCGATTTCGTGAACGGCGGTAGCCCAGCGCTCCTTGTCGGTACGGACACGCGACTTGATCTGCGTGCCGTAGGCCATCTTGTCGACGCCCTCGTTGAGGTCATCAATCGTGATGATCGCCTTGGACTTGTACTCCTCGACCTGTTCGTCGGTGAGGTCTTCGGTAACGTTGCCGAACTGACGTTCGACAGCGATCGTGGCACCATTCTTGATGGCACCCTCGATTTCTGCACCGGAGAAGTCGTGGCTTCGCCGAGCCAGATCGTCGAGCAACTTGGCGTGCGAGGCCTTCTTCTCTTCGGGCGTACCTTCCGGCAGCACGATCTTGAGCTTCTTGAGGTAGACGTCGTAGATCTGCATGCGGCCCTTCTTGTCGGGCTTTGGCACTTTGACCTTGATGTCGAAACGACCCGGACGCAGGATGGCTTCGTCCAGAATGTCGAGCCGGTTGGTAGCGGCCATGGTCAGAACGAGACCATGGTTGCCGAAGCCGTTCATCTGCACGAGCAATTCGTTGAGCGTCTGTTCGTATTCCTTGTCACCGCCACTTTCGCCGTTGCCGCGCTTTTTCGCGATCGCGTCGATTTCGTCGATGAAGACGATCGAGATGCGACCGGAGCGACGGGCGGCCGTGCGAGCACGGGTATACGCTTCGCGGACGCGCTTGGCGCCCATGCCGACGTACATTTCGACGAACTGCGATCCTGACATAGCCTCGAAGTAGCCACCGATCTCGCCTGCGAGCGCGCGTGCCAGTAGCGTCTTACCGGTCCCGGGTTCACCATAGAGCAGTATACCGCCTGGAACGGGAGCGCCGAAGACCTTGTAGAGCCGCGGACGGCGGATCTTCTTTTCCACTACGCGGATTTCGCTAATCGCTTCATCGCAGCCGGCGACGTCCTTGAAGGTTTTGCGATCTTCATCGCGCACTTCGACTTCGGGCTGGTTGTATGCTTTATAGACGCTGCCACCGGCATTCACAAGTCGATTGTTCGACTTCGGAGCTTCCGCTTCGCGCCACTCCTGCCAGTTGTGGAGCATGTAGCAGCCGACCAGAATCGTGAGCAGCAAGAGTGTGAGCATAACCGTCTGACCGGTCGCTGTCAGGCTCTCGAAGTAGTGCGTGTTGCGCACCGGCGCCATCGTTTTGGTCTCGACCTTCTTCTCTGCCAATTTGGCGACGAAGCTGTCGAATGCCGCCGTGCCATCCGCCGTGCGTGGGAAGAGCACAGTGCGCTCGACGGGATAGAGCTTGCCGGCGTCGGCAGGCTCTACCTTTGTGCCGGCAGGAGGCGTTGTCGAATTGATGATGATGTAAGCGGCGTTGAGTTCTTTCACGGTCGTGACGCGCAAGAACTCGCTAGCGCGAGTATCCAGCTGGCGAGTTGCCTGCCAGGGCTGAACACGGGTGACCGACGCGATCTCGGGCGGGAGAGCCATGAGATTGTTGTCGTGATAGAGGCGGGTGAAAAACGCCAGAGAGTTGATCGCGAGGAGACCGACGAGCAGGCAAGTGAAGAACTTGCTGCGCTTCATCTTGGTGGTATGGACGATTTCGTCCATCACACGCGGGAAGCCTTCGACGATCACGCGGAAGCGACTGGGTTCCTCTTTGTTTTCGCGGCGGGCGAACATGAGCCACCCGAACCAGACGACGAAGCCGATGATCGCGAAAGTGAACCATCCCGGCAGAAGGGTGCCCTCTTCGAGAGCAGACGGCTGCTCGGATATGGTGACATTGGCGTTCTTAGCCAACTTGCGCATCTCGTCGGTGTCCGCCTGAATTACGATGCGGTCTTTTTCAAAACCATTGCCGAGCACCACAACGCTTTTGATGCCGTCGAAGAATACGAGTCCTTCGACGTCCTTGGAACCTGAACGCAAGAGTTGTTCGAGGTCCACGGCAGGCATCGCCTTGCCCTTTTCGATCAGAGTCGAGTAGGTGGGCGGGACGATGCGCTCCGGAGTGCGCGTGATGATGTGGTTGGTGGTCAGAGCATAAAAAATGGCGATTGCCGCAAAGAACACGCCGAAGTTAATCAGAGACTTGCGGAAAAGCATGCTTTGCCACAGTCTCACGACGTAGTCGAGAATTTTCTTCATTGGTGAGTTTCCTGGAACTACTAGAAGTTTTGCACGAAGCAAAACGCATGGAATGCCGAACAACTGCGTGAGCAGCCGTTCTAGCTGAGACGAGTCTCGCGAGTTCGTTGCGCGACCCGGCTAGTGTGGGAACTCTTCGAACCGTGACGTGTGTTCAAAATCCAGTTAAGATCACATTCTTCGCGCGGTGCATGTTTTCATCCGCGCGCAGAAAGAGAATTAGGGTTATCGAAATTGAACGCAGTTAGCGGCTGGAGTCAGTTCTCCTTCTGTTAAGGGTAGAGTTTGTAAAAAACAAGGTCTTTTAACTAGCAAAGTTCAGGGAGTTTCTTCATCAGGTTTTAGTTAAAGATGTTTTCGACACTCTTAGAAACCTTGATCGCCTGCCCTTGACAGCGGTTCTGGTTTTTTGAGTTTCTGAACCTTGACATTGTGCTTCAGGTTCCACAAGTTGTCAGTTTTGGCAATTTCTAAAGTTTTGAGCAGAGACCGCTTGACGACAAGGCTTGCCAAGAGTGCGGCTCAAGAACGTTTAGCGCGGTTCGCGCACGGATGTTTTTTCATTTGATGTAGGTTCGTTCGGCCAAGTCGGCGAGTGGCTATCCTCTATCACCATCAGTGGTGGCGTGCTCAGTCTATAAGCTTGCTATAGCAAGGTCACAGCCTGGGCTGGAAAACGGTCATGGTATTGATGCCGTTGTGCGGTCGACCTGCGAAACTGTTTTTACGGTCGAACTGTGTCGGGTTGGAACCCCGATAAACAGACGAGTTTGGAAAAAATTCGGGGTCTATCCATAATTCAACTATAGTGAGTAGCAGGTTTCGTTCAAAGATCGAAAGGGTTCGTCCATGAACACCCTTCGAACCTCGAGGTGCGACGACCTGCACCAGATCTGGTGCAGGTCGTCATCGGCGAATAACCGATGTTCACCCGAGGATTTTCGTGCGCGTCGCAACACCTTACGGCTTCTTTGGCGCAGGCTGCGGTTGGGCTTGTTGGGTCTTGTCGAAGTTGTCGATCTCGCCCTGAATCCACTTGCGCAGCTGGTCGATCGTGACGTTGCCGATCGAAGTGGAAACCTCCTTCCCGCCCGGCTCGAAGAGCTTAACGGTGGGGAAGGCATTAACCTTGTAAGTCGTTTCCAGACCAGTGCCGACGGTCTGTTCGACCTTCAAGAAAAGCACTTTGCCCTTGAACTCCTGGGCGAGCTGCTCGATCTTCGGCTTCAGCAACTGGCATGGGCCACACCAGGAGGCGGTGAAGTCGACAAGGACAAGCGTCTTCGCGTTTTTCAGCTCGGTGTCGAATGACTTGGCGTCATCGACCTGCTTGACCTCAACCTTCTTCGCGGCCGGCTGAGTGATGGTTTGGGCGAACGTGACGGAGGGTGTGAGCGCCAGACCGACGGCCAGGACGCACATGGTAGCGAGTTTATGGAGACATTTCATGTCAATTCTCTTTTTTCCGTTTGGTGTATCGCAGCTCCAGGTCATCCCTGACTGCCACCAAACTTGATGCTGATTTGAACGGTCCGAACTTCGGCCGTTTCGAACGCTGCATCAAAAGTTGATCTCGATGCGCCAACGAGGTGCATGGTCGAGATATGGGAACGCGGCGTGTCTGGGTGAAGCTTGGTCGGCGGGACGCCTCGCAAGACCTCAAGAGACACGCTTGTGCGTCCATCAAACTGTGTTTCTCACGACCGCGTTGGGATTACGGGCGGGATGCTTGTTCCAACGCGTCCAGGACCATCTGATTGGTCAGGATAGTCGGCAGGATGATTGGCTCGGTCGGCCGATGTGGACTGAAGATGACGTAGAGCGGCACGCCGGCTCGGCCAAACTTGGCGAGGATCTGCGTGATCTCGTTGTCACTATTGGTCCAGTCGGCCTTCAGGGTCACTACACCCTTTTGCTTGACTGCATCAGTCACTGAGGTACTGGAGAGCACCGTTGCCTCATTGAACTTACAGGTCTGACACCACTCAGCGGTGAAGTCGATGAAGACGACTTTCCCGTCATTCAGACCTTTGTCGACGGCTGTCTTGGAAAATTTCTCCCAGGTCAGACCGCCGCTCTGGGTGCTTGTGTTCGAAATCCAGTTTCCGCCTTTGACGGCTGGATAGGTCAAGAAATACATCGTGCTGCCGGCGATTAACAGTGCCACCGCCGCCAGTAAGGCTTTGCGCATTCTCGACGCTTCGAATCCGCCGAGGGTGTTGTACAGCCAGGTGCCGAAGGACGCGGCGAGGAGGAATGCCACGGTCCCGGCGACACCATCGGGACCGACCTGGCGACCGAGTACGTACAGCATCCAGATCACGCTGCCCATGAGCATGAAGCCCATGCCCTGTTTGAAGTGCTCCATCCACATGCCCGGCTTCGGCAGAAGCTTCATCCAGGCGGGATTGAGGCAGAGCAGCAGGTAGGGGAATGCCAATCCGGCGCCGACGGAGAAGAAGATGGCGATGATCGCCCACCACGGTTGTGCGAAGGCATAGCCGATGGCGCTGCCGAGGAACGGAGCGGTGCACGGAGTCGACAGGATGGTCGCCACCACACCGGTGAAGAATGCGCCTGCGAGCCCCTTCCGGCTGGCGAGTTTGTCCAGACCTTGACCGGAGTTGACCTGGAGGAAGAAGACGCCGAACAGACCGAGCGACATCACGGTCAAGAGTGTCGACATGCCCACGAGGAACAGTGGCTCCTGGAATTGGAAGCCCCAGCCAACGCTGTAGCCCAGGTATTTGGCGCCGATCACTGCCAAGGCCAGCGCCACGCATGTGGACACAGTGCCCACCGCGTAAGCGATTCCGAGGCGAACGATTTTTGCTCGGCTTTCTCCGGCTTCCTGGACGAAGCGCATGATCTTCAGCGAGATAACCGGCAGGACGCACGGCATCAAGTTGAGAATCATGCCGCCAATGAAGGCGAAGAAGAAGCTGGTCCAGAAACCGTTTTGTTCGTCGCCGCCATTAGGTTTGAGATCCTGGTCGAGTGCTGATTTGCCATCCAGGTTTTTCACATCGCCGACGAAGCCGACCTCAGCGAAGCCCGCCTGGTTATCGGCGACCGCCAGGTGTGCAGGAGACGCGGTTGGCACAGTGATACTGGCTGTAGTGCCACCGGGAATGCAGCTGTCCTTGCAGGCCAGCCAGGAAATCTTCGCATCGAATGTGATTGAGTCGCCCGGAACCAGGGTGGACGGTGGCATCACAGTGACGGCAATGACGGTTTTGTCCGCGTAGCCGAAAGTGACCAGACCGTTTTCCTCGAAGCGAGTGGGTTTCTCCCATTCGACTTTGACGACTCTGAACCCCTCAGGCACCTTGATGTCGACCTTGGTCGGCATGCCGGAGTCGCCAGGGTCGCGGTAGTAAATGTGCCAACCGTTCTGCAGCGAGATCTCGGCGCCGATGCGAAACGGCTTGCCGGGCTCGATGGCAGTGGTGTCAGCGATCAATTTGACGGAAACAGCTTGAGATGCAGGGTTCAGAGCGACGGACTGCGCATCAGCGCCGACAGCAGGAACGATCGTCTGTGCAGTGGCGGCGGTGGAAGCGCCGAAGAGCAAGAGCAAACCAGCAAATAGCACTGGCAGAATTTTGTTCATAGTGCGACCTCTACGAATAGCCTTGATTGACCGGTTCCTTGCGAGGAGTCTCACTGCGACAGATGCGACAGCGGACTGGAAACGGTAGGCAGGGTTGATTGACCAGCCGGTTGATACGGCACGATAGCCACCGCAGGTGGTGGCGAAAACTTTCACTGTGAGAAGCTGACCTACGCGCGGTAGGTTAGTTCAGTTTCCTGTAACCCAGAGGCCAGGATTGTTTGACTGCAGACTCCTCGGAAAAAACACATGTGAAAGACCTTATGACTCTCGCAATACCGAGTATCTGAAATCTACGTGAGAGTGAAGTCCTAAAATTAGTCTTCTGCAATGCAATCACAGGCATACTTTTGAGATTGTTTAATCTTGACAATCGGGGGTATCCAAGAATTCTCTTCTAGTAAAGGTTTTGGCGAAGCGTAATTTTTTTGTTACTCTCAATATCACAATGCAATCTTGGGCTATGCATTGCAAGGCGCTAGCGGAGATCAGTTGTTTTGTGAGTGGTTTATAACGTGGGATCTATCCACCCAACCGACTCGACCTTTGTATTCGCCGGTTTTGACCTTGATTCGGAATGCGATATCGCATTCCTCGAGGACTAAGGCTTCTTGCTCTCCGTGAATCTCGATTACGTTGCGGGGTAAGTTGCTCATCGACTTGTCGACGAGTTGATGCACATTTGGCATTTCGTTAAATAGCGGGACTGTCCCGTTCAGGCTTCTGATCTTTGTTTCGCGTACAGCTGTCGTTTTGTCAGCGGCGGGAAAGAATAACTTTCGGAATATTAAAAATGCCGCCAACCCGCATATGGCAATGCCTACAAGTGACGCGACTAGGAAGGCGAGCTTGAGCATAAACGCGAAGATGGCGATCAACACGCAGAAAGCAACGACCAGGATGATAATTCTGAGAACTATTGCAGAGGATGACAAGATCGATCTCCAGGAAATTCGCGCAGATGCGATCCTGCCAATAATATCAGAGCCGTGCGGCGGAATCAGACCCGGTAGCGAGAACCTCGCGAGCTTAATTGCTATTTCGAGTTTCTCCATGTTTTTGCATTAGCACCGGCAAATCTTTGCAGGCGGAATAGTCGTAAAGAAGCCACTGAAGCCAGCCGTGGCAATTGACGCTTAGCTTTGGAAATTTTTGAAACCTGGGCGTAAATCGCTAGGATGCCGGTGTCTCTTACATCTGCGATTACACGAGGTCGATCTCGCCACCGTCAGTTTCCGCACTACATAAACGTTTTTTCAAAAGCGATCAGTTCGCTTGAGCCGCAATTTGCCCATAACGGTTTCAACACAAAGACTCTTCAAAGCGCTTTTCTGCTGGATTGACGAGGTTAGTCGCTTTTGTCATATGCATCAAACACCAGAGGTACCACCCATGGATTGGTTTTTAATTAACGTCATAACACCGCTTGTACTGCCTATCTTCTTGATCGCAATAATTGGTTTACTCTGCGATCTCAAACCGGATGCTTTAATCAAAATCTACATAGAAATCGTTCAGAATGCAGTTCTTGCAATTCTTCGATGTGTTCTTGAAGTAGCGAAAATCTGTTTCAACTCGCTTCTCCGATTTTTCAAATGCCTTGTCCAGTGCCTTCTTTGCGCTGCGCAAGCGAAATGCGACGCGGCAAGCCGCTGTAAGCCAGGTCCGTCGGACAATACAACTGACCCGGGCGACGACGAGAAGGCACCGCCGAAGAAGCGCGCACCGCGGAAACCGAAACAGCAGCGTTTGGGCAGTTGACCTTACGGAGACGGAGATCTCTGTTGATTAACTACAGTCAATGTAAGTCGCCTTGAGGATCTCGACTTTGCAACACAAACTTAAACTCTCTTGATTCAGCTCAATCGAGACTGTCACGGTTAGCTGTTCTTTCTTTTTTTCTAACAGGAGCTTTCAAAACTCGAGACACTGTGCCCGGACATCGAATAGGTCAGTGTACAACCACTCGGGTTGTTGGTCTTGCAACAGCGACTCGGCTCCTCTGCGACTAAAGTGAAAGACACCTTCTAAGTTCAGCCAAGGACCGGGCTACTGTGCGCGGTCTGTTGAACTCGATTTGAAAGGAAAACACCATGATTCCGTTTGTTGATGTTCCATCACCTGGCGAGCAAGAGGCTATCCAGGCAATCGTCGAAGCGACGCTCGAAAAGCAGCGCAAGAACTACAAGCCCGGTGATACCGCTCGTCGAGACGTTCACACGAAGTCGCATGGCACGGTCGCCGGCAAGTTTCGCGTCTTCGGTAACCTGCCTGCTTCGTGCAAGGTCGGACTGTTTGCAGAACCGGCAACGTACGACGCGCAACTGCGTTTCTCTAACGGCGCTGGCGGTACCACTGGTGCCGACTGCATCCCGAACATTCGCGGCGCTGCCATCAAGCTCAGCGGTGTTGCTGGTAAAAAGGCGCTCGTGGGCGAGGAAAGCTCTACGGAGCACGACTTTTTGCTCGCCAATGATCGCGCCTTCTTCGTCAAAGACATCGAAGACATGCTGCTTCTCGCTCAGGGCAAGATGAAGGTGCTGGCTCGCCGGCGTCCTTCGTTTCTCTGGAAACTGTTTGGCGCCACCATGAAGCTGGTCAAAAACCCGCTTCGCACCGAGTACTTCTCGCAGGTGCCTTATCAGTTCGGCGAAGCCGCTTGCCACTGGGCGCTGCTGCCGGTTCAACAAGATTCGTTCTTCTCACTGCCCAACTTCTTCGACCGCGACTATCTGCGGCACGCTGTGGAACGCACCCTGCGCAAGGGCGACGCGAAGTTTATCTTTGCGGTTCAGTTTCAGCGCGAGGGTGATTCGATCTCTGATTCCAGCAGGGTCTGGAAGGGACGTTTCATTCCTCTGGCGGAGCTTGTGATTTCGCAGACCAACCGGCCTGTGCTGGAGTCGGATGGCGAGGCTCTCTCGTTCAATCCGTTCCGAGCGCTGGAAGCCCACAAACCGCTGGGCTGGCCTGGGCGCACTCGTGAAGCCGTTTACGTCGCCGATTTCAATTGGCGCACTGAGACCAATCGCGCCCGTTAGAGGCGAGATGCTGGGCACTTTCCGGAGCGCCGCGTGGCACGCTAGTAGGCAGGCGTCGAAACTCGTGGCGCTCCCGGTGTCCTTTTGTAAGATCGTCTGCCTGACAGTTTCGCGATGCGAATTTGTCAGGCAGGACTTTCCTTTCCTATTTTTTTGTTTTTTTGAATTTTAAAACGACACGTTTTAGTAGATTGAAAGTTTAAAGGACAAAACGAATGAGATGCACCGCGGGATGGTTCCCAGTCCGGTGCATCTCGAATCATGCTGGCCGGTGGCGTCACCATTCAACACATTCCGAGCGAAGCTCATTCGTTTGTCCAGTACGGAAGCGAACTTGTTCAGTTTTTCTTCTCTTCATCCGCGACCGATGAAGCGGGGCTTGCAGTCATGGGCTTCGTAATTTTCGTGGCGGTCCCGTCGACGCTTGTGCTGGCAGGTTCCACCACTTTTGTCGCTGTCGAGATATCGATCACTGTAGTCACGCCTGCCACCGCAGATGGTTGCACAGTCGCGTCTGCAACTGTGGGACCTCCAGCGCCGAGCGCAACGACATCACTCGCGACGGACGCTGTCAGATCTTCGGGAAGTTCGCAGGCCGCGACTTCGCCGGAAATCACAGGGACGCTGATGACGCGTGTATCTGTTTCGTTCAACAGATACGCTTTGACGTAGATTTCTTTGATGATGCCGGCCACTGCATCGCATCCAAGCGTACCGGTGTTGAAGTCGAGCCAGATCAGGTCGCCTTCTTCGTCCGGGACACCGGGGTCGTAGCTGGGGATTGTGTAACTGGCGCTGTACCGCTTGAAGCCAAGACGTTGATAGAAAGCCAATCGACGCTTGCGGTGTTTGCGCTCTTCGTCGGAGATGCCTTTCTCCCGAGTTGATTCGATTTCGGCAAACACTCCGAGCAGCTGCGGATGGGCGGTGCGAATCTCGGCAATCAATGCCTTCATGTGCTTCGAGCCGATTCCGCTGGAACGTTTGTCGGGGTCTGTGGCGAGGTATGCCAGCAGGGCCACGGTCGGGAGGATGTTTGTCACAGAGAAACAGAGAAGTCCTTCATTGGAAGAGCTTCTATGGAGTAATAACTGCCCACTTTTCAGACCATCGTGAAGTTGGCTGAGCGGTGTGCGCTGATCGGGTCGGAAAGCAACCTCGTAGATTTTTTCCCAGTCCGTATCAGTAAAACTAGATTTTCGGCAGTAGATTGTATCTGCCATAAGTCACCCTGGGGTTCAAGTCCCTCGATGCCCAAGCTCGTTGATTGATGGACGAGTTTGTGAACGGGCTGCGGTCAAGAATGACGGTATGAGAATCGCGGCGAACAGCACGAAGCTGTTTGCGTGCGAGACCTCACAACGGCTAAGAAACCGAAGTGGGGCGTTCTGGCTGAGGGGCGTATTTGTAGTCTTCTTGCGGACGAACTCAAATTGAATTTGGAAGAAACATCAATCCCAAGTTACAAAGTAATATGTGTAATAGAAACCTTTACAGCTCATGATCTGCCGTCGTTGTCAGGCGCCGGTGTGTTAGTTACCGTTCAAGATTGCCGCGTTTTGATATTGTCAAGACGATTGCGGTGTTCGATAAACTTCTGATCAGCTCTGGGTAATACTTAGCGCAAGCGCGTCAACCGCCTGTGGTGGCGTGGTGTTTCGGGTTGCCAGTAGATTGCGAGAGCTGCGCTCAGGATTGCGCAATTTCGTCGCTATTTGCGAAAACAGCGATCCGGGTTTTTAAAATTTCAATCTGATTTCCCGCGCAGAGACCGCTTTCGAATTGTCGATCGAAACTGCGGGAGCTGCGCTCCAGGTGAAAAAGCATCACAGCGTCAAGAAAGTTTTGATCTTGTGTGCTCTGCATCGCCAACAGGTTGCCGAATTTGCCCGTAATTCAGAAGCGTGGAAGTCGACGCTGAAACCGTTTGGTTCTCAGGGATGTCAGTAATTTAGATAAGTAAACATCGCACTCAGACCTTGATGATCAGGGCTCCCATTCGCGATTGTTTGATGTCACCCTCTCCTTTACTTGAGACTCTCTTCTTCGTCCAAACACATTCATGTCAATCAATTCGGCTCCTCTGTCTGCGAATCCTCGCGGTCATCGATCACGAGCCGATGGAATAGAGTTGAAAGCTATGGCTGAAAAAACATCCAAGACTTTGACAAAGCTCGCAAACCATAGACAAAATGGTAAGAGCTCGAGAAACCGTCAAGGCGTCGTCTGGTCGCCGCAAGTCGGAACCAATCAAGGCGTGGTATCACTGGCAGCACCATGGGGAATCGATGTCAGTCACCATCAAGGTGACATCGATTGGTCTATGGTGCGGAAGCAAGGCGTCGACTTCGCTTTCATGAAGGCGACCGAAGGTGCGACCTTCGTCGATTCCAAGTTCAAAACCAACTGGAAGGCGGCGAAGGCAAACGGCATCCGCTGCGGCGCTTATCACTTCTTCCGTCCGAAGGTTGACCTCGCGTCCCAAATCGATAACTTCACGCGAGTGCTTGGCACCGTCGAAGCCGGCGATCTTCCGCCTGTTATCGACGCGGAAGTGCCGAGCGATTGGGCGCGTTTGAGTGGCAAGCAGAGTGTTGACCTGATCGTCGGCTTTATCGCCGGTGTTCAGAAAAAGCTCGGCGCCAACGTGCATCCGATCATCTACCTGAGCCCGTCTTTCGCCGACAGCGTTTTGAAAAACGATGCCCGGCTGAAGGAACATCCCTTGTGGCTGGCGCACTACACCAATGCTGATCGTCCCCGCGTTCCCAAGCCGTGGGACTTCTGGACGTTCTGGCAGTTCACGGAAAACGGCGCCGTCCCTGGCATCAAGGGCAACGTCGACATCAATCGCTTCAACGGTCAGGCCGATCGTCTCGAAGCGCTTTTGGTGAAGTAACTTCGTTCAACTAACGCATGTCACCAAATTCGGTGGCATGCGTTTCAACAAACAGAGAATCAGCAATGAAATTTAAATGGCTCTGGCGAGTTCGTCCCATCGAAGCGCTGATGGTGGGTTGGACCGCTCTCGCTTTCATCGCGATCCCGCTTTGGAAGAGCACGTGGACCATGCCAACCATGGTCGGCCTTCTTCTCGCGGCGCTCGTGCTCGGGTGGTTGCTCGAGCCCAGTCGCTAGTCTAAACGAGCTTTGTCGCCACGTAACCTGGAGCGGGTGCATCTCAATGCACCTGCTCCAGTAGGCGTTCTTTCTCGTTTTTATTTCCAAATGGTTCGTAAACGAAATAGAGTAGTAGAAAGACGGGTGAGGGAGAAGGGGCAATCTGCCCCCTCTCGGTAGATTCTCGAGCGCGTTACTCTTTTCATTCCGCAGCGTTCTTGAATGCCAATCTAATTCATCATTCAGGCTGGTAGCCGTCCATGTATTGGGTGAAGCGCTCGTCATCGCAGAAGCCCTGATTGATCAGGAATTCGTAGAGTTCCTTGCGGCTCATCCGATTGCTGTACTGACACTCTGAAGAGACGGAAGTGCCCGGCGGCAGTAGTCCGTCGAGAATATCGCCTAATCCCTCGTCGCTCAAGTGATGGTTGGTGCGCCAGAAGTCGACAGTGCAGATTGCAAATTTCGTTCTGCGATTTTCTCGTTCGCAGACCGCGAACACGAATTCGTCTGCGCGAACCCTACCGTTCGAGGCCGGTTCGACAGGTTTGCGCAGGGTATCGTTTCGGTTGGTAACCCGACTTTGGGTTGGCTGTGGATTTCCTTCCCCGTAACTGTCCTTACGAGCCACAGCGGGTTTTGGCAGTGTGTCTGCAAAAGTCACTCTGGTAATCGCACCCTTTTCCTCCACCACCGTGCCGAATACCGGCAAGGTGCGGTGTTGAAATATCCGCACGATCGTGGATTTAGCGCTGCCAGTTTTGGATAGGCGTTTCCAATCTTCAGGACTCTTGGTTCCTTCGACTGGCCAGTGCTGGTTTAATTCTGCTTTGCATGTCTCTGTGCTGATTCTAGTCATCTTGTGATGGTCCCGATCAAAAACTGTGGACTACTGTGGCGTCGCCGGTGGTGGCACCGGAAGTTCGAGTGACGCCTGCGAGATCACCCGCAGGAACTCGGTTTGGTACAGAAACCGAGCGGCTTCTGCTAACCGATAAAGCGTGGCGGCGATTTCCTCGACGCAATCACATGCCGACATCTGTTGCCAGATCGCCATGCTTGCGAGGTCGAGTGGCTTATCCTTGGCTAGTTTGTTTTCCAGTTCTTTCTTGCGAGCGCGTGCGATGCCGGCAAGCTCATCCTGGATGGCGGAGCCGAGATCTTGCACGCCTGCATCGGCGCGCTTGGCCAGCTCCGCGTCGAATATTTGGGAGGGATCGAAGTCGGCGTAGGTAGTCAGTTTGGACAATCCGACTTTGTCGAGCGGCTTGGCGATTAGAACGCTGACTTCGTTGATCTCGTCTCGCATCTCGAGCACGCGCGTGCGTGCTCGACGAGCCGGAGCCCCGACGATGCCTGCGTTCTCCAGGACTTTCTCCAGCCAGGGATCGAGCGCATCAACCTGCAGTAAAAAGGCCGTCACGAAAGTCGTTTGCGTTCCGGTGGTTGACATACGTTTCCTTCTCTTGGTAGTGATGGTGTCCTCAAACATCCCTGCTCATCGAAGTTCTGGCATCAGTCCGTGCACAATTGGTGAACAAAGTTCAATCGATCGCGGCAGAAAAAGTGCAAGAGGTTGGCGGCAGAGCTAATTCGAAGGCAGGAAGAGAGAAGACGATCTACTCTGTCATAGACTGTCTATCAAGATCATCGATCTGATTCTTTGGTGCTTCAACGTGTTGAACGTGCGGTCTTACTCCCCGTTCGGTCCTCCTGAGGCAAAAGCGGGCTGTTTTATTAGGTGAATTTTGATTGATGTTTCGCCAACATCCAGATTTCGATAGTGTTGCTGGTACTTTCGATATTGTGCACACCATCCTTACCAAGTCTTTCGCGCTCAGTCTCGGCTGGGGTATCATTGTGCAGGCGACGGTGGAGACTAATGAACATTTGGGACGAAATTTTTTACTCGGTTCTCAACAACGAAAAGAATTTTAGTAGTGGAACCACAACCTATGCGCCTCCAGAGCCGGAGTCGCAGTATAAGTTCTCAGAAACCATTTTCAATTTGTTCATGGCTGGTGCGCAGGATACTTCGATACCAGACATGTTAAAAGTTTTTTTGATGGGCGATTGGTATGTCCGCATCAACCCCAACAATGCTTATGAGAGCATCACTGCTAAGCCTGGTGAGAACCTTATGATGCTTGAGTCTCCCCAGTCCGAAGGCCGAAAAAAATCCAAGAGTGTAAAAACGAAAGGTGGCAAGGGTGGAAAGCTGGTGCCACTATATTCGATATCACCAGCTACTCCGAATTTACCTGCTATTCATGAAAATGGGCGCAAACTGATCCGCAATATACCAGCAGATATTGACGGACTACTGGTGCATGTAAACACGCAACCGCCGTATGAAATCAACCGTGAAAATTTTGATCTGATGCGAACCATTGCGGATGAGTGCGATCTCGAAGAATGCATTGTTTCGCCAGGTCCAGACCAGCTGCGGAAACTCTTGGATGGCCAGTGGTGGGTCGAGGTGAACAGCGACACCGACAAGCCTGAGCTGAAAAGTGTGATCTCAGAAGCTCGCATAGTCTACGCGCGGACGGAGCCGGATCGCGCGAAAATCAGTTTTGCTAAACGCATTCCCATGAAGGGCGAAGACCTGTTTCGAGCTGTCGTAAACAATCCGGAGGCTGACGGACTGGTCATTGACGGCGTGCTAGGGACAGGCGATCTGAAGCTTTTCAATCCGGTTTACTCGATTAATTGTCTGAGTCGGATGCTCGAAGGTTTTGATGCGCGGGTCGGCGTGAATCCTCTGCCTGCGCGGAGTCTCGCCGAGATCGAATTATGGTTGAGCCTTCGAGGGTTTCCTCAGTGGAATCGCAGATTGCTTGACGCCTCTTCGTCAGGGCAAGCACTGGTCCGTGCTTTCGTACCTGAAGGGCATAACTGGAATCAGAACGAAAGTCTTGGCTCTCAGTGTTTCCGCTCGGTTACTTGGAGTCCAGTGTTCAGCTTGCCGACTTCATCAGGCGAGGGTTTCGGTATTGGTGCTTCGGAAATTTTGTGTCCCGGTCTACTGGCCAGAGAACTCAACGCCACGGCTTATCGTTATGGCGCGTTCCCAGAGAAGTACTGGGAGCGGGGACGCAATTTGATTTTCGGTAGACTTCTCAATAAAACGGAAATCGAGATGTCGAAGCAGCGTCTTGCTATTGCGAAAGAACTAGAGAAGCTTTTGCCGGAGGGCGCGGATCGCATTCCCAGAACGATGATGCGC
>CAZRMH010000090.1:0-22832 GCA_964600935.1 uncultured Candidatus Obscuribacterales bacterium | reverse complement strand
CGTCGGGATAGCGCTTGGGCACTTCTTCGGACTCGATTCCAAGTTTTTGGTCCACATTCCGGCGAATCCCCTGGAGCATGGAATTATATTTCCTGATTTCTCCGGACTGTTCAGCAGTTGGTCTATGGTGCCTACGATCGTCTTATGCGTTTTCGCACTGACCTTCGTCGACGGTACTGAATCACTTGCAACAATTCATGCGATCGATCAAATCGATCCGTTCCACCGCAAATCTTGCCCACACAGAACGCTGTTCTCCATGGGAATCTCCAACATCTGCTCCAGCTTGATTGGTGGTCTGACGATTATTCCCGGCGCCATAAAAAGTACGACTAATATCGTTGCTGGTGGCAGGACTGCTTGGGTCAATTTCTATAATGCCCTTTTCTTGATCTCGTTCTTACTTCTTTTGAACGGCATGATGTCAATGATTCCAGTTGCTACATTGTCGGCGGTTCTGGTTCACATCGGATTCAAACTGGCAGGACCAAAGAAGTGGCGCGATGTTATTGAACTCGGCTGGGACCAAGTTGCAGTTTTCTCGACAGTTGTTTTAGTTACCGTTTGTTCCGATCTTTTGATTGGTATCTTCTGTGGTATCTTTGCCAAAATAGCAATCTTGATGTACTACTCACTTCGATGCGGCGAATCAAAACGCAGATATGCATCATTCGACAAACATGTTGTCCACAGCTTCACCAGCATTTTTAAAACTCCGATTGCGCAGGTCAATGAATTGGAAGACAATGTTGTCGAGGTTCATTTCGGCGGACCAGTAACTTGTTTCAACAATCTCGCAGTGCGCGGCGTTCTCGATAAGCTGGCCTCCGAGCGCAAGTCAATCAAATTGTTTTTCGACCCATCCGTGAAAATAGTCGACCATAGCAGCAGCGTCTATCTGAAAGGATTCGTCGCCGACTGTGAACGATCTGGGATTGGCAAAGTCTCAATCTCCGGTCTGGATAGATTATGCGCGTGTGCGCACAATGAAGATTCTCTGCGCTACCGCGTAGCGATAACCCACTAACCGAACCCTTTTAGTGGAATGAGCCGTCGCTGGTTGATTTATCAACCGGCGACTGTGAGTATTGCGCGCATGTATTTTTATGCCAAACTGTGATTCGTCCTGCGGCTCTATCGCGTCTAGACCTTTTAATTTGTTCAAGCAACTGGATATCATCGAAAAACTGCTCGCAGTAAGCGCTGCAACAGTCGATCGAATACTCAAAAAGGAGCGCAAACGAATCGCGAGCGCCGCTGCTTCATTAGTTGATCGACAGTTGTTTTTCTTCGAATTGAGCGAGTTGACTATCGGGATCAAGTTTCAATGCTTTGTCCACTGAAATTTTCGCTTTGGCTTTGTCGCCTTGTTCTTGGTCTATGCGAGCAGATTCAAGCCAGCCGTCAAGGTAATCGGGGTTGATCGACAGAGCTTTTTTAATCAGTTTTTCGGCACCGGCGAGATCGCCTTGCAAGCGCTTCACGCGTGCCAGTGCTTCGTATGGCCATTCGAAATCTGGTGCGTTGTCGATACATTCTTTATAGAATTTCTCGGCATTAAGGAAGTCGCCTGTCAATTCAGATGTGCGTCCTTTCTGGAAAGATTTAGTCAGTGCCAGAGTGACCGGCCGCTTTGGAATGTAGGCATTTAAGAAGCGGTTAGCCCTGTCTTTGTCCTTCTCGGAGGACGAGCGTTCGACGGCTTTCTTCATGTAAGTTCTACTGATTTCGATGAGACCTAAACTCTTGCACTGCAATGCTAGTTCATATGATTCTTCGGCTGAAGCATTTTCTGGAAGTGGTGGAGGACTTGGAAGGAACGTGATATCAATTCCGAAATTCAACAACTCACTTGCTTCATTCGATGAAATGTCCGCGTCCATGGGCTGATTTTTTCGATTGAGAAGGATTGAGTAGCAATTCAGTGTTTGTCCTCTGACCACCTTCGTTGGCGCATCGCTTGGGTTTCTCGTAAGGTCAAGAGACTTCTTCAGCACTTCGAGGGCTTTGTCGTACTGTTTTTGAGTAACGTACATTTTTGCGATATCGGTCAGGTAATCAGCCTCTTTTAAAGGTGAGTTGATTTCCTTTGCCAGTTTCAGCGCTTCTTCATAGGCGGGAGCTGCTTTATCGAATTGCTGAGACCGAACGAACCAATCGCCTTGATGGGCGAGTGCGTTTGAAAGTTCGCTTTTGTAAAGAGTGACCATGCCACTATCTTCGGTGCTAGCATTTTCAATTTTGCGAAGACCTTCTCGGCGCAGCGCGATTGTACGCGAGCATAATTCTTCCAGTTCTAAAACCTTGTCTTCTCTGGTTTTCAATCTACGCAAATCTTCCAGCGCATCTGCAGCTTCCGCGGCTAGAAGTGCGACTTCAGCTTGCGCGCCGGTGTTTAAACGAGCGGTTAGCAATTTGCTCTGGAGCGATGTGATATCTCGGATTAAGTCTTCTTGGGTTTTCGGCCCGATTGGCCATGGCTCAAGAGACGGAGCACGGCGTCCGATTTGCAGGTCGGTTATGGCTTCGGCTGTTTGACCTAATTCTCGGAGGATCTGGCCTCTGATTTGGTGATAATAAGGATGGTCGTAAATCGCGATGGCTCGATTGATATCATTGAATGCAAGAGCCTCTCGGTGCAGGCTCTTCAATGCTAATGCTCTACCAAGTAGGTTTTGCGGCTTCGATGGCTCCATCTCGATCGCGTTAGTGAAATCGATTACCGCTTCGGAAAAACCTGATAATTGCATGTGGGCCATGCCGCGCCAGTAGTAGCCTTCTGATGAACTGGAACAAAGTTTTGTCACTTGTTCGAAATCAGAAAGCGAATCTTTAAACCGCCCGAGGTTGCCGAGCATGAATCCTCGATCTCGATAGGCCTGCGCATTTTCGGGATCCAGTTTAATTACTTCAGTGCAAACGGCTATGTCTTTTTTCAGTAGCTCCGGATCGTTTACTAATGCGGGAACTGCATGCTTTAGCAGTGTCTCGTTTCGTTCCACCATGCGAGGCTTAGTCGGACCCTCTTTGACGATTGCCATGCCTTCAGAAAATGGATCTGCTGATTTGTAGCTCGGCTGGATCATGACATTGCCGAGATTATCTATGTATCCGAACTTTCCGTCAGAGCGAACGACGCGCAGACCATCACTGAGAGGACTGATGTTTTCATATTGTTTTTCGAACAATGGTTTTTCATCTTTGCCGATCAAAGAAAATCGATAATCAGGATATGCGAAATAACCGATCTCCAATGGCGTAGTTGATTCGTCGAAATCTTTAGTTCGTCCTGTTCTTCGTGCGACGAGGAATCCACTTGCCACACGCGTTACGTCTGCATGAGTATTTGGAATTGGACAGACATCTTTGCCGACTACGGCCGTGCCGTTTTGGAAACCTTCCCAAATAACATCGTACTTCGGCTGAATTACCCACTTGCCTTTCTTATTGATGAAACCCCACTTCCCGTTCAGTTTCGCGGGTGCAAGTGCTTTCTGGAAATCTTCCACTTCTTCAAAAGTTGGTTTCACCACCACATTGCCGGAAGTGTTTATAAATCCCCATTTCTCTTTTACTTGAATGGCAGCCATGCCATCAGAGAATGGCTTTGCATCCTGGCATTCAGGTCTAAGTGTGACCTGACCCTTTTTATTCAAGAAAAGAATTGCTGATCCTTCTTTTGCCAAACAAAGTTCATCCGAAAAGTTTTGGATCGAACTATAAAATGGATCGAAAACGAACTTGCCCTTTTTGTCGATAATACCCGCAGCTCTGGATGAGGCGATTGCCATCCATGCTTTTTTCAGCTGAGGCATGTTCGGATCTTTCAAAATCGATTGCAATTGGTCGTTCGCTTTTTGCGGAAACTCCGGTGAGTCCTTGCCGAGTTGAACTGCGGCGAAACCGTTTTTAAACTCTTCAGCTGCAGCAAATCGAGGCTCTATAGCAAACTTTCCAGTGTGATCGATGTAGCCCCATTTGTCCTTGATTTTGACCGCAGCAAGCCCTTCGCTGAAATCTCCGGCGAGATCGAATTCCGCTCCAATTTGAACGTTGCCCTCTTTGTCCACATAACCCCACTGATCTGCAATCAGCGCGGCTGCCAGACCTTCCCTAAATTGGCTGGCATCGTAAAACATATAGGGGATCGCTTGTTTCCCGGTTTTGTTTATGAAGAACAAACTCGGTGGTTCAGGAAGTTGCATACTTCGCTGCTTGCCGATGTTTACAGGCTTTCCGGCAGGAATGTTTTCTACTTTCGTATATTTTTTGGCTGGGGATGGTTTCGCCTCATCTGTTTTTTTTGATGGCTCGTCATCTTTTGGTTTTGTATTCGGGGTTGTCTTGCTGTTATCTGAATCTTTTTTACTGCTATCGGAGTCTTTCGATTCGCTCTCTTTAGTTGATATCGCTGGCGGTGTCGAAGGAGCTTGCTTCTCCGACTGCGCTGCGGCGCCTGCTGCCGAACCACTCTTTGCTGCCGTCTCTGCCAGGGCTGGCATGCCGCCGTTTTCCGCGAGTGCGGTGAGCATCAGAAATGCGACTAAGGCCGCGTTTTTATTGATTGGTTGTTTTGATTTCATTTCTTCTTTAAGGTTCCAGAAATTGACGTGACGGCATCGTCGAGTCTGAAGTATTTTCGGATTGCATTGTTGACGTCGTCCACCGTCACTTTATCGAGATTTTCGGGATAATTATCGATGTAAGAAAGATCAACGCCTGCCAGATCGTAGAAAGAAAGTCGGCTGGCGATGTGTCTGGGCGAACGTAAATAGACAGAGAAGACGCCGCTGAGGTGTGATTTCTCAGTTTGCAGTTCTGACTCGGAAATACCTTCTTTCAGATAATCGTTGACGATGTCGCTGACAATCTCTCTTGCTCTCTTCAAGTTCTCTGGGTTGACCGAAAATTTGATCGACCACGGTCCGAATGGTTGGGTTGGATCATCGATGGATGATGAGATTCCGTAGGTCAAACCATATTTGTCACGGACCGGTGCCAAACGGCATGAGAAGCTATCATAGCCCAGGGCTGCGTTGCCGAGCACTGCGGCGAAATACTCTTTCGAGAGCATATCGACATCAACCGTTCTGCCGATAACGACATCGACGTTTGCCTTGTCCGGGATCTCGGTAATGACCTCATCTGCTCTTTCTATCTTATGTACGTCTTTCTCGGTGACTGCGATCGACTCGCGTTTGTCCCCGACCCAGTCGCCAAAATACTTTTCGCAGAGCGCTTTAGCTTCTTCCTCAGTAACATCTCCAACTAGCGCGAGGGAGAAATTACCTGGAATAAAATGTTGCTTGTGAAAGGCTTTGAGGTCCTTTTGATTGATTGTGTTTACTTCGGCAATTTGACCTTCGAAGTCACGCTGGTAGAAACCAGATGTGGGCTTGTAGAGCTTACGAAGAAATGCATTCCAGCTCACATCACCAGTATCTGCGAGGTGTTCTTGTAAGTCGGAGAATCTCAGTTTTTTCTCCAGCTTTAGTTCATCAGCTGGAAATGTCGGATTCTTTAGTGTGTCTGAAACCACTTCGAATAGTTTGTCGAGGTCTTCCTTTACTACTTGAGTATCGAAGCTCGTCCAGAAACTGCCGGTTGAGAAATCCAGACTGGTACCCATGTTTTCGAGTTCATCTGCCAGAGATTCTTTCGTGAATTTTGAAGAACCCTTGGTCAGCATTTCAGAAACGAAAAATGGAACTTGCGATTTATCGGGAGCGCAGAAGTGATCGCCCGCGTTTATTCGTCCGGAAAGTGCGACGGTCGAGCCACCCAATGGAAGGATCAGAAGGCTGATGCCGTTTTTCAGTTTTACGCGTTTGACTTTCTTGCCGATATTGATTGTGTGTTTTTGTTTGGTCGAGATTAACGAACTCAGTGGATCGGCTGCAGTGTTCGTCGAGGCACCATCGGTGGTGGGCAACAATTTCTCTGCATCTGTTGGAGGAGTCGATTCCACCGCTGCGGCGGTCGGCGTTTCACCTTTATCGTTTTCCGGTTTTATCTCGCCAGGAGAAACTTTTGCAGGCTCATCACTTCCGGCTTTGGCCGGCTCTTCTCCCGCTTCGGTTGGTTTCTCTTTCTCAGCCGTCGATTCGCCTTTTCCTTTTTCGTTCTTCTTAGGGAAGTAAAATCCAACGGTGCGATTGTCTTCCGTAATATGGTTTTTCAAAACATCTTTGACCTGCTCGGCTGTCACCTTCTCGATGTTCTGGGGATAGTCTACCCACCAGCGCCAATTCGCCGAAGAAATTGCTTCTGTCAATTGACCCGACAGACCCATGGGATCCGTGACTGCCAGCCGTAAACTCTTCACGATGGAACGTTTCGCCTTCGTCATTTCTTCGGGCGTCGGACCGGTGGTGGCAAGTTTTTTCAATTCATCTAGAATTACTAGTTCCAATTTTGCTGGATCAACACCGATGTTGCTTTGCGCTGTGACCACAAAAAGTCCCGGGTCTTTGAGCGAATATGCGTAACAAGCAACTTCAGAAGCCATGCCGGTTTCCACCAGACGCTTATAAAGTCTACTCGAACGCTTTTCGCTGTCTCCAAGAACGGTTTCTGCGATATCGAGAGCGTACGTGTCTTTGCTTAAACACTCTGGAACGTGAAATCCGATCGATACACGCGGCAGGTCTACACCACGTCTGACAGTGAAGCGGCGTTCTCCTTCCTGAGGCGGTTCCTTCGTGTACACGGCAGGATAACTGTGAGGCGCTTTGCTGATTTTTCCAAAATACTGTGATACCAGTTTCAGTGCCTCAGACGAATCGAAATCTCCGATTACCATCAATGTGGCATTATCCGGATAGTAGAATTCGTCGTAAAAGGATTTCAATCTGGATGTAGGAACCCCTTCCACATCTGAGCGCCAGCCAATGACTGGATGGTGATAAGGGTGTTCTTTGAACGCCGTAGAAAACAGATTGCTCTCGAGTAATTCCGATGAACTATCTTCGCCTCGCTCAAGCTCATTTCGAACTACCGTCATTTCTGCCTGGCGGTCCGATTCGCGCAAAAGCAAATTGCGAATTCTATCAGCCTCGATCTTCAGGCAGAGTTCCAGATGCGCTGCCGGCACCACTTCAAAATAGTTTGTTCTGTCATACCAGGTGGTGGCGTTATTGATACCACCCACTTTTTTGAGAACATCGTCAATTCCGGTTTTCTTCAATGGATCGAACGTTGGCGTTCCTTTGAACATCATGTGTTCTAAGAAGTGGGTCGAACCCGTGTAACCGACGGCTTCATTTCGCGAGCCGACGTGGTAAACCATAGTCGTTGAAACCACTGGTGTTTCGTGCCTCTCGACCAACAGTACTCTGAGTCCATTCGAGGCTACTTTGTATTCGCTGATTCCATCGATTGGTTCTTGGGTTATCTTTTCGATTCCTAATTCATTCAAAAAGTTTTGATCCGTTGATTCGATTTTCGATGCAATCTTTGACATGGGCATTGGTGTCCTGTTTCTGTTCGTATGTTCGGTCGACCAATTCGACTCCGAACTTTCCCCGGCGCTTTCATCGATTTGAGCATCAGGAAGCGCGAATGCGGTGGTGGACATGCACACCACCGCACACGTAGCGGCTATCAAACGAGCAAACAAAGGCGCTTGCTTGAGTTTCTCAATTGGCAAGAAATTTACTCCCGGATATCCGCCTGCACTCCAACTACTTCAAATTTGAACTGTTTACTTCGCGTCTGACGGTTTGTCTGAGGTAGAAGTGTCGCCGGCTGGTGCATCTGTGGATGTAGCGGCTGGCTTATCTTTTTTGCTCTTGTTTCCTGTTACAGCGTTCTTTGCGGATTTGCCTACTTTTTCAGCACCTTCGCCTACTTTCTCAGCGCCTTTTTTGGCACCGTTGCCAACTGCCTTTGCGCCTTTTACTGTTTCACGACCGACTGCTTTTGCTCCGTCGACGGTTTTTTCGCCAACTTTTTCAATTGCTTTGCCGGTGCCTGTAACTGCTTTCTTCGTGCCTTTAGCCACATCGTCAGCAACTTTTTCAACACCATTAACAACTTTGTTTTTCGTTTTCTTTTTCGTGGTCGTAGTACCGGCAGCATCTGTAGATGATGTCGAAGTTGTTGATGTTGTTGTCGTCGTCGTGTCTTCAGCATTTGCAGCTGAAGGCATGTTGATGGCGATCAATGCTAAGGCGAGTGATAGAAATCGTCTAACCATAACGTCCTCCATGTTGTGTCCAGGTTCATTGTGTCAAATTTGCCCTGATTGCGCCACTTGAAAAGGGGCGGTACTTTAGCTTTTCTTCAATAAAACCAAAAAGCTTGCTGGTATTTTAATTGTGTACGAAACGGTTATTTATTGTTTCCGAGGAGGAATCATGTTGCAAATGGGAAGACGGCTCGCCCTGTCAATTGGTGTCGCGTTTTGTTTAACAGCGGCAATCAGTGGTTCGAGCGCCTCTGCCAAAGACATCGATTACAAAGCTGCTGGCGAAGAAGCCACCAAAATTCTCGCTGACTACTTGAGAATCGATACCACAGTTCCTCCTGGAAACGAGAAAAAAGGCGCTGTATTTCTTGCAGATATATTGAAGAAAAACGGTATTGAATCCCAGATACTGGAAACCGCACCAGATAGAGCTTGTATATACGCTCGATTAAAAGGAAATGGGAAAAAGAAAGCAATCGTTCTTCTTAATCACATCGATGTCGTTCCAGCCAACGCCGCTGATTGGAAACACCCTCCGTTCGGAGGTGAAATTCACGACGGCGAACTATGGGGGCGCGGAGCCCTCGACATGAAGGGGATGGGGATCATCGAGTTGGAAGCAATGTTGATGATCAAGAATAGTGGTATCACACTAGATCGCGATATTATTTTCCTCGGCACTCCGGACGAAGAAGTTGGTGGCGAATACGGTGCTGCCTGGTTTGCCAAGAATCATAAGGATCTAGTCAAAGATGCCGAGTTTTTATTGAACGAAGGATTTATGATCGATGCTGACGATAATGGCAAAGCAAAGTATTGGGGCGTAAACTTCGCCGAGAAGTGTCCTCTCTGGTTGGAACTCACGGCCAAGGGACAAGCCGGTCATGCCTCCATGCCGCTGCCTGATTCGGCGACGAACAAACTGGTGCGCGCGTTGGCAAAACTTCAACAATCTGGTCCAAACTTCAAGGTTCTTCCTCCGGTTGAAGAGTATTTCAAAAACATCGCCAATACTGAGACCGGTGACGTAAAGGCTGCTTATGCCAACATCGTCGAAGCGACAAAAGATCCGTCCAAAGAAAAACTTATAATGGGCGATGTCTTGAAATCGTCGATGTTGAAAAATACGGTTTCTCTAACCGTAATGAAAGCCGGATACAAAACCAACGTCATCCCGGGTGAAGCCACAGCCCAACTGGATTGCCGGATTCTTCCCGGAGTTACAAAAGACGAAGTTGTTTCATGGGTAAAGAAAACGATTGATGAACCCTCAATCGAAATTGGCGTACTCGAATGGGAGCAGGCTGAACCTTCGCGGTTGGATACGGAGCTCTATGAAGCAATCAAAGCAGTAGCCAAAGAAGAAGCACCAGGCGTTCCGGTGGTACCAGTTCTGGTGCCATGGTTTACAGACTCACACTGGTTTCGTGAACTGGGAATCACCGCATATGGTTTCGAACCAACTGAAGTCGACCGTACTCATATGGCCACCATGCACGGTGTCGACGAGCGAATCCCTCTGAAGGACATTGAAAACGGCGTTCGCCGCATGCACAAAATCCTCCTCAAAGTTGGCGGCGTCAACTAGAAACCTGGGAGCGCCGGCTTCCAGCCGGCTTTGCCGGTTCTCGAAGCGGTCGAAATGGACGTGCTTTTTGAAGCCGCCAGGATGGCGGCGCTCCCAGGTTCCGCACTCTATGTCAATCCCTTTCAATCAAAGAGTTGTTAGCTGTCGCTTGAATCCGCCGCTTCGTCCACTATCGAATCTCGGTTCTGAACGTCTCGACTAGTTGCAAATATCTCTTGATAGATACTCGCGATCGACTGTTTCGTGCATTTGTCGAATGGGCTTGCCTCGATGCGTGAAAGAATTTGTTGCTCTCTATTCGAGTTTTGAATAGCTAGTCCGCGCAGATGTTTCACTTGCCCAATCTCGGTGGAGAGGCGCAAACGACGCGCGAGTAGTTCAATCAACGCTTCATCGATTTCATCGATTTCCTTTCTCAGCGGCAGCAACGGATTTTTCTCGTTTACCTGTCGTGGTGTCATTGTGCTGTCCTTGTTTTGCATTTTCGTTGATATACCGTTAGTTTTACCCAAATTCGGGTTGTTGATATCGTTGGTATTTAAGCGGCCGAGACCTTTGTCTGGGTGGAAGTTTTGACTGCAATTGATGATGCGATCGATACTTCTTTAACTCCTTGCTTAACTGAACCTATGGTTCTTCCGACTGCTGCAGCGATTGGGCGCATACGTTTGACCAGATCGCACATGTCTTGAAGAGAAAGCGCTTGTCTGGCGTCGGATACGGATTCTTCAGGAAACGGGTGGGCTTCGATCATAATTCCGTCAGCACCACAGGCAATGGCAGCCAAAGCTAGATCGGGAACGAGTTCTCTCTTGCCGGCAGCGTGACTTGGATCGACGATCACTGGAAGGTGCGTCAATTGTTTAAGTGCGACAACGGCGCCGAGATCGAGAACGTTGCGGGTGAATGAGTCGAAACTGCGGATACCGCGTTCGCACAAAATCACGTTGTGATTTCCTTCGGCCATGATGTATTCGGCTGCCATGATGAATTCTTCGATTGTTGCTGCCAGTCCGCGTTTTAAAATAACCGGTTTTTTTGCTTTGCCTGCTGCTTTTAGCAGTTCGAAATTTTGCATGTTGCGGCTGCCGATTTGGAGCATGTCTACGATTGGATCGCAAACTTCAATGTGGCTCTCGGACATTACTTCGGTGACTACTGGAATGCCGGATTCGCGACTGATGTCGGCAAGTAATTGCACGCCTTCTTCGCGCAGTCCTTGAAAAGCGTATGGCGAAGTCCGTGGTTTGAAAACGCCGCCGCGCAAAGCGCTTATTGGTGCTGTTTTCAAAACGCGAGCGACTTCTTCCATTTGCTCGCGGCTCTCGACCGTGCAAGGTCCGCCTACAATGAGCAATTGTTTGTCTCCGACCGTGAGACCGGGCGCGATATTAATGACGGTTGTTTGAGTTCTATTTCCTGTAAGAACTAGTCTGGCATCCATTGTTTATCTCCTTGATATTTGCGGATCATCCGTGTAATGGTTTTAAAAATCTTCGAAACAAAAGACCGGACCTCTTTGAGGAGGTCCGGTCTGTCAGGGTTTTTGACTAAAGCAAAATTACCTAACGAGGACTTCCTCGGAGCATTCGGCGATAGTAGTAATAGTTTTGTGTAAGTCGCATTGTTCGAGTCCTAAATGAATTTTGGAATAAAAAAACCGCAGTTACTAAAACTGCGGTTCACCTGTTAACTGCGCGTTCTGCGGCTAGCTCAACTCAGGTGAACCTCGATCGAATAATAATAGTAGTAGGTGCGGGCGGACATTTCTTTCTTCATTCCCTTCGTTCTGCGATTATGAATCGCCTGGACCTTGTTAGTCTATGTCAGGGAACCTAAACGGTCAAGCTCTTAGTAAAGGAACGTCTCAGTTTTGAACACAGACCCTTCTATATAAGGATGAACCTGTGACCGGCCTCAACGTCTCATTCTGGGTTTATCTTTTGTCAAAAGCTCGACTGAAAACGATCTCTCAGTTTGATTCGCTATCGTTCAATTGTTTTTTCAATTCATTGATCAATTTGTCTCGCTCGTTGATCAGATCTAGCAAGGTATCGTATTTGGTGCCATATCCGTCGAGCTCGTTTTGCAAAATCGTGCTGGCAAGGGTGTTGCTATCGTTCTGTTCCTTGATGATATCGAGCGCCGCACGTAGATGTCTTGTGATCTCGCGCAGTTCATCAGCTAAACTTTGACGCTGACTCTGCGATGGCGAACCCGCTATATCATCTGCTATTCGCAGTAGACGTCTAACTTGTTTGTCGCCTTTGTAGAGACTCTCCTCTAGTGGACTGAGGTCCTCCTGCTCGGCCGAGTCTCCGGAATCCGTGCCTAAACGTCTCTTCACCTCGGCTTCAACTTCTTGAGGCGTGATGTGATTGACCTGCATAGGACCGGCGCAAATCTCGCGCCAGGGTGCTCCAGCGAGAGCTTGGCGGACAATAACTTCGAGTACCTGTTCGCGAACGCTTGCGCCGTAAGGAAACGGCGTGCGGTTCGTTGGTTGGTTTTGCTCTTTGCCGTGTTTAAAAAGCTTTCCGAAGTTGGGCAGGTAGAATTTGGGCAGACCGCCTTCTCTGCCAAGGTGGTCGTTGGCGTCAGCGGGTTCGCTTTTGCCTGGATCCGGCGAACCCCAGTCGGAATGATGTTCTTTAGATGTCGGTTGTTTCCCTGAGCAAAACCGGCAGACAGTCGCCTCTTTGCGAATCATCTCCTGGCACTTCGGGCATTCGTGAAACAACGCCCGATCCAGCCCGCGTCCGCAGTGTCGGCAAAGGGCGGCGCCTTTGACTATGGTTTCGCTGCAGTGTGGGCAAGCGGAAGATTCTCGTTCTGTCATCTCAATGGCCTCGATGATCTGCCACTTCCATTCTATTCCACGTTTGAAGATTTGTCTGACAGGCTCTGTGCCTTCCACCTTTGTGCGGCGTGCCGGGAAGCAGTCCTTGCTCTGGTTTTAAGCCATTCACTCGCAATCGGATGTCGAAAACGAACCTTTCGTCCTGGACTTAATTGTTTTTTTCGTCTGTATTTTCTAAGAGCTGATCCGCCTCTTGTTCCAAGTAGTCGCGGCTGGTCGTGTAGACAAGTTTGTCCGTCAGCTTTGCCATCTCTTCCTGTCGAATCTTCGAAACCTCGCTGTTAGCGAGCAGAAGGGCGTGATCCGGTTGCTTGAGTTTTGATTCCAATTCATCGATTTTTTCGTTGTATCTGCGAATTCTCTTGTTCATGACCAGGATGTAGAGCCAGCGCAACGCCGGAAAAATGAGGAAGAAGCTGGCATAGATTGCCAGAAACAGAAAAATATTTTGGGTGAGGACATCGCTGCTGGCTACCGAAAAAAGCAGCCACCAGAAAAATACTGTGCCAAGAAAGTTTGAGAGCGCAAGAAGAAGAATGGGTTTCAACGAGTCCATGGCAATGTGAGCAAAGACCTGGTTCTTTTGCTTAACATGGGATGGCGGACTCGTCTCGGCGGGGTTGTGCGATTGCATCTCCGGAAATTTGTATATCAAGTGTCCAGATGGAGTGGCGCCCGGGATGCCGTGAAATTTTGCCAGAACAGGAAAGGCTCCTTCCAATTCCTCCGCGGCCGACCCGGTAAATGGGGCCAGCTCTTCGGGAAGAATGATGCCGTTTTTCGAGCGAATTAATTGAGCGATTGCTCTCGATTTTTCACGTTCAAAATATCTGTTTGGATCTTCCGGACCAAACAATAATTCATGGCAATTGAGCAAGAAACCTTTGTCCTTGTCTTCGAGCCGATCATCTGCGCCCTTCTCATTCTCACTGGTAGGCTGCCAGAATTTCCAATTTATTGCTTTCAACAAATTCAGTTTTTTAATCAGAGCAAAAAATTCTTTGATCAGATTGAGAACGTCGGTCGTATTTCCCGAGAATGCCGCCAGCAGCGATTGGAGGATGAGCATTATGAAAAACACAATTGTGATTGATGCCAGTAAAAGTAAACCGAACGAGATCCTGAATAGAAATAGAAGCGTCGGTTGTACAGCAAGCCAGACCCGATAAGAAAACTCCAAAATGCGATTGGAAAAGTAGCGATAGTGCAGGTCTTTGGGAAAACGATAATAAATTTGCCCCGTGTCCGTGACGTCGAGTTCTGCTTTTAACTCGTAGGCAAGTTCATTCAGCTCTGTTGAGACGATGGATAGATCTAATCCTGTACGTGCCACCATATCTGGTATTGTCACGGATCTGTCCATACTGCTGATTGCAGCTAATAGTTGCTTTCGATTAGAGCGTGGTGTCATTTAACGTGGAATTTAGTTTATTTCCCGCGCGCCATCCCTTCAATATTTTGAGCGGAATTGCCGGTCAGTAGGCGCATCATGAGGGAATGTTTGTCTCCGGTTAGCGGCTCAACCCAAATCGGTGCTGTCCACATCTTATCTACATGCCCAGTTAGCGGATCGGTTCTCTGAATTTCCATGTAATAAGCGGATTTGTTTCCAAGCTTATGAGTCATAGGATCGAAGGAGACCTTATTATCGCTTTTCAGAAGCTCAGCTCCTGTAACCGTTTTTTCTTCCATCATCACTGCTAGCTTTTTGTCACCGAGCTTGGTATCACCCCAGAGCTTTACCGTATATGAAGCTTCGGGAACCACTTGTCCGCCAATCCTCGCCGACAGTGCCAGTTCCGATACAGCAGCCTGGTCGAGAATGCTGCCCATCGGATGTCTGTCATTGCCCCACATCGAACCGGTCAGTTTTTCACCACTGGTGGTGGCGATTGTGCGACGCTCGCGTAATGCATCCATCAGTGCTGGCTTATCTAATGATTTTGCCATAATCCCCGTAGCTCCTGGATTACCCCCAGGATTTCCATAATGGAAATCGCGTCCGAACGTCGGACTGGCATGAACCCCTTTGTCGAGGTACCCAGCGAAGGAGGTTGGGTCGAGGTGACCAGGTGCGACAACGTCGACTGGATCGGGCGTTAAGGCACCACCTTTGATGAGTTCAATCTGGCGGACGTACGGATCGACAAAGCGATCCAGCCACTCTTGTTTACTCTTGAAAGATTTCTGACCGTAATCTCTTGCTCGGTCGCCAATCGGCAAATCCATATTTTCATCTGCACGATAGCGAGGATGATTGAGTTGAATCACAGGCGTGCCGCCAGTTGAATCCTTTTTACCGTCAAGGAAGTTGGCGAGAGCTTTGTAATCGCCATCAGGAATCTTTTTGATTTCCGGCATCTTAACGGTTGCCATCAGTCCATGAGGTTCTCTGATTGTTTCTACGAAAGCCGGCATCTCCAGCAGGTTTATATGATTGACACCGCCCAGTTTTTTAGCGCTGGCTGCATCTATCTGGACATCAGGGAGGGCCGCGTCACCTTTTTTGCTGAGGTCCGGCGCCAAGTCGGGTTGTTTGCTGACAGTCCCAACTGGTTCTTTCGGCGTAGGCAAAAGCCCTTCCGGACCGGCTTGTCCGCCATTAGTTGGCGACTTGGTACTGATGTCGATTACCGGATTGGTTTCGGTTGGTTTGGCTCCCAAAGATTCGTTCGGTTTGACCGTGGCTGTTTCGCCAGGCTTAAGTCCTGCCATCTCACCTGGTCTCAGGATAGGAGGTTCGGCCAGGCTCGGTCCGAAGAAGTCGTCGTGCTTGTGGCCACTGCCGACTTTTCCTATCGTTCCCAACTCGACGCCCACTAGACCGATGAATTGACCATCTTTGGATGCGGCGGCCGCGTCGGCAAATGTTTGTGAATACAAAATTGGTGACTCGGCGACTGTCGGTGTTCCAGCTTGATCTTTGGCACGAGCATCGTCCGGCTTAACGCCACCACGGGCGGCGACATGGTTGTGGTCGGTGATCGCCATGAAGTCGAAACCTTCTTGTTTCGCTTTAGCGTAGATATCTTTGGGCAGTCCCATGCCGTCTGAGTATCGCGAATGTCCATGGAGGCTGCCCATGTAGAGATTGTAATCGCCCTGGGTGCCGCTGTTGTTTCCGGCTTTAGTTGCTGTTTGAGGCATAGCCATGAATTGTTCGGCCCGACGATTAAGAATCCCGAGTGTGCGCTGACCGAAAGGTAAACGTTCCGGCGCCACTCCTTTCAATAAACTGGCTGTAGCTGGCGCTTCAGGCGTTCTCATATTGACGAATTCTGCCGCTGAGCTGCCCGGCCCCCGGGGAACACTGCCGTGCATTTCGGCTTTTGGCGTTCTGCTCGCTGCCATGCCGGGCAGTCCGCCTTCGGAAATTGTTTTCGCCCAGGCAAGACCACGGTTTTCGATTTTCAGAATGCCACGCTGAGACGCTTGACCGAAACGTCCGAATACGCCGTCTGATTTGGCAAGACGATATCCCAGCTCGCTGCCGGCCATACCGCCGGCGAACGACAAGCCTAGATTCGCGGTACCGGCGACAGTATCGCGAGCCAGTAATTTGGCTATTGCCTGCTGATTGGCGAGAGGGTCTAAAGAGTCTTCGTTGGCTTTCATCAGCCGAGCACCGGCATGGTAGATTGCTGGCGCTGTGAGAACCGCGCCGACAATCATCGACGCCGGACCGCGAGCCGGCACTATATAGCCGATGGCGGTGCCCATCGCGGCTGCTTCCAAGACTGTTTTCCCCGCATGGAGAACCGTTCTTCGTGGATTTTCCCAGGCTTCAGCGACCAGGTCTGAGGTTGCCGATGGCAACTCTAAGATCGCTCGACCGATGACCGAGCCGCCGCCGCCGTCATTTTTGTGATAGTCGGCCAGAGTCATGGGACGGTCTTGTGGAGGCATCTGCACCTCGGTCGATTCGGCAGGTATCGAACACTGCAAGAATTGTAGTCAAGATAACCCGGCGAACACACCCGGAAATTACGCAAGAGCCTGGATTAATCCTCAACGGTGAATAAATCCCGGGATGCAATGGCGACCCATTCTCGCACCGAAATTCGGCTAATTCTGGTTTCGTATTTTTATCAAAATCGATTGATATTGTTTATGGACTGTTCTGCGCGGGGACGGTTTTCATCGCTTTGTCCACCTTGCGGTGGAAGTAAGACGCCAGACTGAGCAGATTGATCGCGTCTTCCAGGTTCATCTCCCAACCAGGTCTGTAGCTTCTGGTTTGTTCGTCCTGAAACATGAGAAAGAATGCTTTCAGAAGAACCATAAAAGAAAATTGTTCTGCCAGGTCCTTTTCGGTCATAAAGTTGTTGATTGCCAGGACCGGGCGATTCGGCCACGCAAACGCAAAGGCGTGTTCAGCCAGTTCCGGTCCATCAGGGCTGAGCATCGCTTTCGCTCGAATCTTTTCGATAAGCAGACGCATAGCCTCTTTTACCGGTCTGAAGAATCCTGGTTCAACAAAGTACTCGGCTCGACAAACCAGCTCGATATCAGGGTGCAATTGTTTTTTAGCGATGTTCTCTTTGAAGCGTCGAGCGCGATCTTCGGCTTCCGGCGGGACATACGACGTTTTCGAGCGGTCCAATTGGCGAATCTGCGAATCTTCTCCCAGCTCATAGCCTGCAAATGAGAGGACTTGATTCATCTGGTTGATGTACTGGCGAAACATTGTCTCACCGCGGCTCTTCTTGATGTGGGCTCCGGTTCGCTTTAAAAACGACGCGAGATTGTTGGCACAGCGGTTGTAGTCTTGGTCGGCGATGAATGCCGCTGATAATCTCCGATGTCGCGATGCGTTGTGATTGTTATCTTGAATCCCGCTGCTCAAGATCAAGGCACCCAGCTCGCTGTCGCTGATCACGTTTTCCAGCGCGACGAAGGCATCGCAGATCATGGTGATGTAGGTGGGCTCGATCGAGGGTATTGTTATCATCAGGTGGTTGTTTCTGAAGCTTATCGGAGCTGAATTTCTTAACTACTTATCTGACATCTATTCTATTTTGTTATCTTGTTTAAACTCATGTTTTTGCAGTTATCCGACTGAGGTTATTTTAGGCGATGGGAACGCGTTTTGGAATTACTCTGCTGAACTGTTCTTTGGTGCTCGCTGTAACGTGCCATAGCGCCGTTGCACAGGGGGGATATGAGCAGCCGACCTATGGCGGTCAGACTCAAATTCCTCCGTTTTCGCAGCCGAATTATGGCGGCCAGCAGCCTCAGTATAACGGCCTCCAGTCTCAGTACGGTGGTGGCGCCCCTGGGGGACCTCCGGAACAGTTTGGTTCGGCACCTCCAAACTCAGGCGGGCAAGCGCCTTACAATTCGGGTGTGCAATACAGTCAATTTGCGCCGCTTCAAGCTCCAGGAACCGCGACTTATGGAAATGTACCTCCAGGTGGTGGCGAATATGGTGGCGGTCCTCAGAACTATCAGGATTCGTACCATGTGCCACCAAACTATTATCAACAAGGTGCTCAAGGAGGTCCATCGCAGATTTATAGTGACAGGCAGATCTTTGCCCCTGCTGGTTTAGTTTTGCCAGTATCTTTGCAAACTGCCATTTCAACTCAGGTTGCGAAGAATGGCGATTATATTCAAGCGTCTATCAGTCAGAACGTTTCCCTTGGTGGCAGGGGTTACATTCCAGCTGGAACTCAGGTGGTTGGCACCGTCAGTGATGCTGTCGCGGGTCGACGATTGAGTCGTTCCGGTGAATTGAGTTTGCAATTCAACAGTCTGCGTCTGCCGAATGGACAACAGATTCCAATCAGCGCTCACTTGATGGGTGACATTGGCAAATACAAAGACAAGGGCACTGGAACGAACGATGTCTATCGCGGCGAGGGCTGGGGCACGAAAGTCGGTCAGACGTTGCTCCGGGGTGGCGGCGGCGCCGGTTTAGGAGCCGGTCTTGGAACGGCGGTCGGTGCCATCGCCGGCGGTGGTCGCGGCGCTGGCATGGGCGCCTGGTCTGGTGCTGCCATGGGTGGTGGCATCGGTGTTGCCGATATGTTACTGCGAAAAGGAAAAGATGTAGTCATTCCGACCGGCACAACGATGCAGATACAACTGGACCAGCAAGTTGATCTCGGCGGCGCTGGTGGACCTCCACAAGGATATCCGCCTGGTCAAAACTATTAAAACGGTAAGCGTCGACCTCTGATTCGATCTAACCTTGAATATCTTCTGTCTGAGTTTTGGGCTTCATCGCTTCGCGTTTCTTCCGCGAGGATTTTCCAATCAGATAGTTGTATTTTTCATGGACTGAGGCGGTTGTCGCTGAGTGTGGTCCGTTTACTTTCTCTTTGATCTTCAATGCTTCGCCCACGAGTGACGCCGCTTCCTGGTACTGCCCGCGGTTCTCTAGAACATTAGCGAGTGTCAGGTCGATGTCGGCGACGTTACTGCTGCTCTTGCCGTATGCGCTGCCGAACGACTCGCGCGCTTGCCGGTAAAGTTCTTCAGCTTTAGATTGTCGTCCAAGTGAAATAAGAGTGTGTGCGTACGCATCGAGGTTCTGATACGTCTGTGGTTTGGGCATGCCGACTGTTTCTTTGCACATTGAGAATGCTTTGTGTAACATCGGTTCGGCTAGTGCATGGCGATTTTCGGCAGCATATAGCTTGCCGAGATTACCGTAACTTTGTGCAAGTGCCAAATGATTTCCACTGAGACAACGCTCTCTCAATGCGAGTGATTGTTTATACAACTGCTCCGATTCCGGCTTGTCATGCCCTGTTCGGCGTTCCATATACGAATCAGCAACTTGATCCAGTAACACCGCAAGTTCCAGCGAGTTATCCATCGCTTTTGTGTGCGTCAATTGCTGCGCTTGGAGAACCAGTGACTGAGCCTTTGCCTGCTCTTTATGGTGTGAGTAGTAGTTTTGCAAATGCTTGAATGAATTATCCATGTTCGTCAGATCACGAATTTGCATCTCACCAAATTGCGTAATCTTCTGGCAGATGGGGTCTGCCTTATCGAATTTTTTCCGTTTGATGTAAAACTGACAGAGTCTGGCTGCGCTATCAAAAACTTCTACGTTGAATGGACCCAAAGCTTTTTGTTTTATGCTGACAGCCTTCTCAAATAGTGGCTCTGCTTTGTCGAATTGACCCCGACTGTTGTAGAGCACACCAAGGTTGGTCAAGCTGGTCGCCATGCGCAGATCGTTTTCGCCAAAACCTTTCGCTTCAGTGATCGAGGCTTGAAAAGCGCGTTCCGCTTCGCCGAAGCGATTTTCACGAAATGCGTCGGCACCAGTTTGGGTATGTTTTTCCCACTCGGCAGGACCAGCAAAAGCTTGCCCGGCAAATCCGAGTGCGGCAGCGAGCAGTGAAATTGTCAGTAAGGTTTTTGAAATCAAAGTATTTTGGGATATCAAGATCCGGTAAGTGTAGATTCTAACCGAAGTGGCTACCGTTTCGGTTGGCTACGCTTAACATATGCCAGTTTTGTCGACTAATTCGCCGGGGTGTCAAGAGCAGCGCGGATTTGGTCGTCGGTTAAATATGTCTTTGGTTGAAGTTCGGGCGGTGGAAGTCCATCACCTTTCATCGGTGTACTCATATCATCACCGAGCATTGTGATTTGCGCCGTCGTCACCAGAGGGTCGGGCGAAATAGTCTGTAAAACTGCAGCCATGCCGTAATGAAAGATTGATGGAAGCGGCAAGACTAGCGCCAATTTTTTCTTCACTCTGGCAACGCGCTGCACCACTTCACCGAGCGAAACTTCTTCAGGACCGAGAACCGCGACGGTTTGATTAATCATCTGCTCTTCCGCGAAACTTTTGATCAGCAGCTCTGTCATATCTCCTATCGCTATCGGTCGAATATTGTTTGGACCGAAACCGATTGGTGGTGAGAAAATCGGCATCAGATCTAGTGCTCGCGAAATGTGTGAAATCATATGATCGCCAGAACCATAAATAATTCCGGGTTTGAGGATCGTGTAATCCATGCCGGACGTGCGAATCATCTCCTCGGCTTCCCACTTTGATTGATGGTATGCGGAAAAAGGATTTTTTCGTGCTTTCAAATAACTAACGAAGACAATGCGCTTGATGCCTGCCTTGCGCGCGGTTTGAAGGACGCGCATGGTCGACTCGACGTGCACGCTTTGAAAACTGTTGCCTCTGGTTTCTCTGTTGATTCCCATCAGATGGGCGATTCCATCAACGTTCTTAAACGCCGCGAACAGCTTTCTCTCATCGCTGATCGGCATGGGCATGAAATTGATATTGGCGACCTTGCGCAGCGCTTCGCCTTTATGGGATACGCCGCGCGCTATGATTGTGGGAAAATGCCCTTGCCGCGCCAACTCTCTCGCGAAGTGTCCGCCGAGAAAGCCTGAGCCGCCAGTAATCGCGATTCTCACAGTTCTAACCGCCTGAGAGGCACTATGCCGAGATGCTGGGAAGTTTCCATCCAGCTTCGATACTAGAAGCAGTTTAACCTACGAGTGCCCGTTTACGATAGCGGCGATATTCGGCTGTTAGTGCTACTCGACAACTCGGCGATTGAAACGGCAGCGAGAATTCCGCGCGCTAGTGCGGTATCTTATTGGTCTGATACTTTTATCGAATTGCCGGATACAAACGTCCAGCAGCTCGAAACTGAACCGGCGTCGGTTTCAGCAGGTTACGAGTATAGTCACGGCCGTCCAAACACGAGATTCACAATGGTAAACACAGTCAAAAAAGCCCAGCCCTCGCTCGAAGACCTAGGTGTCGAGAAGATTTCGGAAGTCAAGAATGTGGCGGAGTACAAACTTGCCAATGGGCTCAAGGTGTTGCTCTTGGAGAACCATACCGCTCCGGTCGTCACTTTTCTTGTGCTCTACAAGGTCGGCAGCCGAAACGAAGGCGTTGGCTATACCGGTGCGACTCACTTTCTAGAGCACATGCTCTTCAAAGGAACGAAGAAGCATAATCCTGATGAAGGGAACGGCATCGATGACTTGCTCACTCAGATTGGTGCCCATTGGAATGCCACGACTTGGTTTGATCGAACGAACTATTACGAAGTGGTGCCTTGCGAGTTTCTCGATATGTGCGTGAAACTGGAAGCCGACCGCATGCGCAATCTTATGCTTCGGCAGAGCGACCGCGATTCCGAAATGTCGGTAGTCCGCAATGAACTCGAGCGCGGTGAAAACTATCCGGAGGAAGCTCTGGAGAAAGAACTATATGCGGTGGCATTCCGCGAGCACCCATATCACCATCCGACGATCGGATGGCGGAGTGATGTCGAAGGCGTAGCACTTGATCGATTGCGTCAGTTCTACGATACGTTCTACTGGCCCAACAACGCGACAGTGATTCTACTCGGACAATTCGAACCCGATGCGGCTCTTCGCATGATCCACAAGCATTACGGTGCTATTAAGTCGTCACCAGAACCGATACCGACAGTTTATACAGTAGAGCCGCCTCAAGAAGGCGAACGGCGATTTGAAATCGTCAGAGCAGGCGATTTACCGAAGGTTTGGATGGGCTTCCATATTTGCGAAGCCGACCATGAAGACACTTATCCGCTGGCCGCCGCCAGGCATATCCTGGGCAGTGGCTATGAACGTTCCAGTCGCCTCTATAAAGGATTGATCGATACCGGAATCGCAGCCGAAGCATTTTGCCGGCATGACGAGCTGCGCGATCCTGGTTTATTCATCATCGGTGCGACTTTGAACCCTGGTGTCACCCTCGATAAATGCGAAAAGGCTCTCCTGGAAGAGATTCGCAAACTCGCGCATGAGCCTGTTTCCGATGATGAGCTTGGTCGAGCCAAGAGCGCCAATCTCAAAGGAACTATTCTGGCCAAGGCTGATCCAAGCAGTATGGCATTCATGCTCGGCGAAGCAGAAGCGAAGTCTGATTGGAAATGGTTGATGGAGTATGACGATAAATTTGATGCCGTCACCACCGACGATATCATGCGAGTGGTCTCCAAATACTTCGTTAAAACTAATCGCACCATAGGTCACTTTAAGCCCCTGCAGCTTGGACTCGATGATGTCGCCGCACCCGCTCCGGCCTATGACGCAGCCGGTGATGAGGACGATGATGAGCAGGATTGCGAAGCTCCCGGGACTTTGCCCGCCGGTTTTAAGGAACCGACCGTGCAAGAACGCGGTGCTGTTGCACAACCAGCCGACTTAAGCGACCAGCAGGTGGAAGC
>CAZRMH010000089.1:0-22903 GCA_964600935.1 uncultured Candidatus Obscuribacterales bacterium | reverse complement strand
ATAGCTGCTGCGTGCGGGCTTTTGTTGTACATCGCGAATGAACTGAGGCTGTCGCGCATCGCTAAAGCGAAGGAACAAGCCTTCGTCGAGTCAGTTTCAATCACAATCGAGCCCGAAACTGCGACGGTCGCGCCCGCAAAAACTGAAGAAGTCTCGGATTTCCTCTCGAAGATGCAAGCTGCGACGCTGATCGGCGCGTCTGTACCGCAGAACAGTGTTGAAGATCAGGACGTCACCTGATGGAATAGCATTGAACGGTTGGGAGAATAAACGCTTGGTGGCTGGATAAACGCACGACTTCAGCTCCTCCAAATTTCGCCGGAGAATTTAGGCGCCGTTTCAACTCGGTATCTTCCCGCGCGTTTCTCGATTGCGCGCCGTTCAACGAGGTATGACGCCTGATGCGGGGACCTGACCTTCGTTTTCGAACGTGAGTCCTCGAACCGCTTAGCTGTTTCATTCCAGACTTAACGGCTTCAAAGCCGATCGACATCATGGCTGATAGAAACAGAATCGTAGTCACTAAGCCGGTAGTGCTTCTAAACAGTTTCTTCCTCAATCGCTCAAACGCATTTTGTTCTGCGGTGGTTTTATCTTTGTTCGGCGCGCCGTTCGCGAGCGCCTGAAGCAATTCAGTGCGACTGACGAAATCCATGGCTGGCGTCGGATCCTTAGTGACGTCCATCATCGGACGCCAGTTCGTATTTTTGTTATCCAGCGAATTGAGAAGGTCATCAACGGGTGTCAGTTGGTCTAACTGTTGCCAATCAGTCTTCGTTGTTGACTCGACTGCAGACACCAAATCCCTCATCGCATGCTCGTCTTCAAGCTCCGATGGCGACTCCGGCAGATTCGGATAAAGCGAGAGTATGTATCTCAAATTCAAATCAAAGGAACAATCAGGCAGCGTAAAATCTTCACGCTTGATGGTGACGTATTGAAACTCACCATCCGCCATCGAGATCAGTCGCTTCAGCGCGCTGTATCCGACCTGTGCTTTCTCACTCTGAATGCGCGCTCCGATAATTTTTCGCCCGTCGCGAATGACAAGCAACCCTGTGTAGGTTGGATTCTTAGATTGTAATTTCAGTATAGAATCGCCTGGATAGCCCAATTCGTTTATCTGCTCAAGGACATTATTCAATCGTCGATCGTAAGATAATTGTCCTTGAGAAACGCTAACAAACTCTTTGTGAGCATCTTTTTTGACGAGCTGCTCAAACCAATCCTCGTTCGATTCTGCTCTGGTAGGCGCCTTTCCCGTGCGCAAGTGCGGCTCTTTTCCAACTGCCACCAGTTGCAAATCCGAACGCAAATCGAACATATTTTGATAACGATCTTCCGGACGTTTTTCAAGGCAATGCGCAACAATGCGATCGAGATTCGTGGGACAACTTTTTACCAGTTTTTTCAAACTGATAGGTTGGCTATATACGTGATGCATAGCCAGTTGCAGAGCGCTATCGGCTTTAAACGGTAAACGTCCAGCCAGTGTTTCGAACATAACGCAGCCAAGCGAGTAAATGTCCGAACGAGCATCGACAGCTTTACCTTGTACCTGCTCCGGACTCATGTACGAAGGGCTGCCGACCGTCTGCCCCTGCTTCGTAAGCACATGCGTTTGATCGTCTGCATCTGCCGGATACAACAGTTTTGCAATGCCAAAATCAACCAGCTTGACCCAGACTTCGCCATTACCTGTGGTGGTCACCAGAATATTGCCTGGTTTCACATCGCGATGGATCACACCTCGGGAATGTGCGTGAACAAGGGCGCCGCTAACTTGAATAAACACAGGATAGAAAACTGGCAAAGTAAGTGTTCCAGCTTTACGCAAGACCTTGCCTAGATCTTCGCCGTCAATGTAGTCCATAATCAGATATGGAACGCCGTCAGGCGATACGTCGTAGTTGCGAACACTGACGATATGCGGATGATTCAAATCTCTCGCTGCTCGCGCTTCCTGGCGAAACCGCTTGTGACTTATATCGTGCGCTGCAATTTCCGGACGGATGATTTTGATAGCGAGTTCTTCACCGACGATCAGATCCCTGACCTTGTAGATCGCAGCCATCCCGCCGATACCAATCTTGTCGACAATCTCGTATCGACCAGCAAAAGTTCCCGACGAACCGCGTGGAAACTTAGACGGCGCAAGCTTCTCCGCTGCATTTGCAGTCTTGGCTTTTTCGACCGGCTGATCTTTTTCTGCGAATTGTGGATCCATAATTACGCCAACTTAAAATCGAAAATGGCACCAATTCCAGTGCGCGATATATTTAGAGTTTTGATTCAGAAATTTACAAAACAACCGTTACCGCGCCGGACCTTTTGGGCACCTGGCTTTTAGCTTGGTCTGAGAATGCAGTGAGCGAGCGGGAGTTACAGTGAACAGTGGTAAATAAAAAGGGCATTTGACCGGGGGGCTGCAATATTTCTATTACCAGCTTATTCCAGTGTAAACCGGACGGCGCAAACTGTAAATCACTGACATCGAGTACGCGATTCCGCGTATGTCTCTTATCTCGACGTTTTAATGGGAAGTTCAAGGTATCGTGATTGATTGTCGCAACTTATCCTTTGCGAGCAATAGTGAACTGGCTGTTGTTCCCACTCCCTGGATAAGTGATGTTTTAAGGCGAGTAGGCACCGGTCATGGTGGCAATTGATTTATGGGCTTGCCTTCGCAGAATTGGCATTTCGAGGTCGTGTCAAATGGGCATGTTTTAAGTGTAGGAAACGCTGCTGCCGACTTGGTCAGACCGTTTCTAGTCCAACGCTTCGCCGTTCTATTTCTTTTCATGTGGTCGGCAAATAACTCAATCACGCAAGAAAAAACAACCGTCGATCAGGTCTTGAAACTCGTAGATCAACTATCTGCCGAGGAGCATGTGCAGTTAATGCAGGAGCTTAGGAGCTGAGATTTTCGACGAGACATTTTCAGAAAAGTAGAGAGAGACCGCCGACCGCGGCGAACTGAAGCCGGCAGATCAAGTGATTGCCAGATTGCGCAATAAAGCTCAATCAAGAACTAACAAGCTTCTTTTTTGAATCAAGCGCCGACCAATTATTCGTGCTCGGGTAACTCTTGCGGATAGTCTGCGACTTTTACATCGAGTGGAACGAGCTTACCCTCTCGCAGAACGAGGAAACTAACCTCTTCTCCGGGCTTATGTTTTCTCACGATTGACTGAACGATTTGGCTGGTATCAACGCTAATGCCATCAACTTTCTGAATGATATCGGCTTGCCTCAGACCACCTTCGAGAGCTGGACTATCAGGCGCAACACCGGCCACAAGAACGCCTTTAACTGTTTCATCCAGACCGAGCGCTTTGAGCGCACGTTTGTCTAGCGGTTGCATGTAGACACCAACATAAGCGCGAGCAACCTTTCCTTCCTTGATCAAATCTTCAGCAACGCCTCGGAACACATCCACCGGAATCGCAAAACCGATATTCTGTCCATCCTGGCGAATCGCTGTATTGATACCGATTACCTTGCCATGAATGTTCAACAGCGGTCCACCCGAGTTACCCGGATTGATTGCGGCGTCGGTTTGAATCAACTCGACGTTATTTAAACTGCTAATCTCGCTGAGCGATCTTCCAAGCGCGCTAACAATTCCGAGCGTGACTGTGTGATCGAGTCCGAGTGGACTACCGATCGCGATCGCCCAATCGCCAGGACGAAGTTCCTTACTGCTGCCCAGCGATGCCGATGGAAGATTCTTCGCCTCTATTTTTACCAATGCCAAATCGGTAAATGCATCACGCCCCACAACTTTGCCTTTGAACTTCCGCTTATCCGAAAGCGTAACCATGATGTCGTCAGCCGATTGAATGACGTGATTGTTCGTCAAAATATATCCATCGGCTCTGATGATTAAGCCAGAACCAGAGCCAATCTGCATCGATTTCGGCAGCGCTTCTCCACTTTCGTCAATGCCGAAACCAGGCATCAAAATTGTGTACGGCGATCTGACAATGTTTTTCTTGATATCAATGTTTACTACGCTGAGACTCGCATCACTCGCGATGTCTGAAATTGTGTTCTCCGCCAGCATCATCATCTTTGTCGGGGTGATAGTTGCTGCGGCAGGAGTCTCAACTTTAGTTTGAGTCACTGGAGGTAGATGAAATACTCCACTCGTTACTCCGTATCCAACCGCACCACCGGCGATGCAAGCAAAAATAGCACCTAGCACCAGGGATGGTGCATGCATTTTTCCAGACTGAGATCTAATGTTTCGCACTTTCATCTTTTTACTCTTTTGAATTCCCGATTGGCATACTCTGTAACCCATTAATATCACTGGACGGCGGTCGCAGCCGGAAGTTTCTTGTTCCGTTCTTTTGCATAATATTTGATTTTGCGGTTATCCAACACGAAAGTCCTCTATCGAAATGAAATATTTACGTTCCAAGATTTCACATTCTTTGGTTGGATTTGACCGTATTCCCTGAAGTGGTTCATCGCCATCTGCAGATTATCGAAACCACCGATGCAAGGAGCTACGATGATGTTGTAGTATTTCGCGCGTTTCGGAATGCCGCTCCAGCCTCCGAAATTGAGCCACAGAGCCAGATGCGTTATCTCGGGACTGGGGAGGTCCATGACCATTTCCGTGTTACTTGCCGGGTCTCGCAAAGAGAGCGAGCGCGGCGCTTTCGCGTAAAGCTTTACTGCCAGATTGGCGTCCTTACCGGGAAACGTGCTGATGTCAATGAAACTATCATCACTGGCTTGCAGCGTCGGCCACATTTGCCTGCTGCCAAGCTTTCCATACTTACTGTCCTCTGAGTAGTAAACCGTCATCTCTTGGACAGGCAGAGAGAGGCTCATCCCCGGTTTTACATCGAAAATTGGCTGTCCACTCCAGAGAAATGGAAATGGGAAGATCGTCAAGTTGTTGACTGTATATGAAAGGCTAATCTTTGCCTCGTCCTTGCGGACACGAATTATGCGCTCGAAGCGGTACGGAAATCGAACGCCATAGGTGACCGTCCGGACTTCAGCTTCGGAGTCGGTGACGCTGAACTTTGATTTCCAGGGCTGACACCAGAGTTCCCCGTATTCGGGTATCTGAGTGCCCTTCCAGGGACCGCTCGGATAGTGAGTCGCAGCCACTGATGGAAAACACTCTGACCAGCCGCCCAGGTCGAATTCTTCCCAGTATGAAACGCCGAAATCCGGCAACTGCGGTTCCATATACGGATTTGACCAGAGCCATTCTCTCTCGTGCCCGGAATCCGAACGGTGCAAAATGCTGACTATTCGGGCGCCCAGCGTGGGCACGAGCACGGCCCTGACCCGTTCGTTGCCGATAGCAAGCGCGGGGAAGCCGTTCCAGGAGAGTTCTTTAACTTCGCAGGACATTTTGAACCGTGCAAAAGGGCGAGCCGTGAGCATTTAAGGAATTGAGGACTGCAAATTTGCAGATCGACAGTTCCTTTAGCTGATATAACACGAATTGAAAGGTAGCGCAGCTTTTCGGCTGGAATCTTAAACGGAAAGTTGACGTATCAGCTTTTAGGTCTAAGCTTGAGTATTACCAGGTGAATCCGCAAGAGACTCTTGATGAGTTCTTCCGACCAAACAAACTCAGATGAGCCCCGTCGCGATGACGTCGATCCGTCACGCAGTGCAGCTGCACAGTTTGGACCGGGGCAAAATGATTCGCGCATTCAGCCTGACGCGGCTGATAAACAGGTCGCTGACGAAGATTTTATACCGAAGTTTTCATCGGTTCGCAGCAAGCATGAGGCTGATGAAGTAAACGATTGGACGCATGGTGCCGGTGCTGACGGCAAGTTCGAATTGCCGAAGCCTCAGTTGACTCCGCCTCCCGGCATCGACATGCAGGAATTCGGCTTTCATAAAGATGTAGTCGAGAAGCCGGAAGTTTCTCGAGCGGGCGTTACGCCTTACGTGCCACCCTTGGGTCGCCCCTTTGCTGGTCCTGGTCCGACACCGGACAGAGTGTCTCCGCCGGAACAATCGACGCATTTTGAACAAAGTACCAATCCTGTTCGCCCCCCGGTTCCAGTTGCTCCAGTTCAAGAATCCGACCGCGAAATGTTGTCTGCCAGTATTCGCAACTCGCTTTACTGGATTGTGCAAGAGCCCAAACTTGTGACGCATGGCGAATATCGGGATTATGAACCGACCGATTTCGATGACGATGTTCCAGTTGATGGCACAGAATTCTGGATTGAAAACCTGGGAATTGAAACCGTCGCCGAACTCGAGCATGGTTCTGAGAACGAAATCAGCAGCGAAGGTTCGAACGAGAAATTAGAAGGTGGAAAGCCAGCGCAACAGTCGCGAGCTGTCAGTCCAGGGGTGTCTGCAACTCCATCAGCGGATCCTGATTATGCGCCAACTGTTCGAGTTGACAATGCCACCGTAGGTGGTGATTCCCACGATATCGTTGCTAGTGAAACCTCCTCAGATGCGTTGAAAGTTTCTGATTCCTCTGAGCGAAACCAGGAGCCTAAAACGAATGCTTCCCGTCAGCGAGTGGCATCGAAACTGCTGATGCCAAAGAGTGAGGTTTCCGATCCCCCTGATGAGCTTCGCACTACCGGGAGTGGCAAACAAAAGGGTATTTCCGAAGCCGACGCTAAAAAAGAGAAGTTAAAGAAGACCCTCATTAGCGTGGGATCGGTCATCTTACTTTGCGTAATTAGTCTGGTCGTTACTTACGATACGATTGTTGCGAAGCGGGCTCCGGAGCCCAGCGGATTGACTACGTTTGATAAACCAGAAGGTCCGTTGGCGCCAAAAGTTTTGAAAGAAGAGAGCGCGACATCTGAGTCGACGGATCCGATGAAAACGGTCGACAGCAAAGACGAACTCAAGCTCGCGTTCGCGCTTGAGAAAAAGAAAGATTACTTAGGTGCGCTCGAGCATTTCGATGTTGTTTTAAACGATGAATCCAATCAAAAAGACGCGAAATCAATGCACGGCCGTGGTCGTGTTTTAACTAAACTTCAGCGCTACGAGCGCGCACTCGAAGATTTGCAAAACGCTTCGGAGATCGACAAAACTAACGAATTGGTTCTCATCGATCTTGCCGCAGTTAAATATTTGCTTGCCGACTATTCTGGTGCTGCTCGCGAGTATGAGCGTATTTTGAGTGCTCATGAAGATGATGTCGATGCGCTCTATGGACGTGGTATCAGTTACGCGGCGCTCGGTAAGAATGAGCAGGCGATCGCCGATTTCGAAAACGTCGTAAAGTTGAAGCCGGGATACGATAAGGCCTACCGACAAATGTGCACGACATATCTGGCTATGGGAAAACCAGATCAAGCCGAAGCTGCGATCTCCGTCGCGATTACAGCATGTGGAGCTGATGCCGATTTGTATTTTTCGCGCGGTTTGGCCAGATATCAGATGAACCGCAAAGAAGAAGCCGTTGAAGACTACAATGAAGCGATCAAATTAGATTCGAAACGGAAAGAATATTTCAACGATCGCGGCTACGTTCTTTTAGAACTTGGTCGAGTTGACGAAGCAAAATCAGATTTCCGACGAGCTTTAGAAATTGATCCGCACTATAAACTTGCGCTCGATAACTTAGCCCGCATGGACAAAGAAAACCGCCAACGCAAGAAGCATTCAAAGTAGACTAGCGACTAACTGCTTCCTGGGAGCGCCAGAGAAGCCGGCTGGAAGCCGGCGCTCCCAGGCTCCCTGGTTTCGAAATTAGGCTATCTCACGACGTTCGCTTGAAACCGTTTAATTGAACCGCTCACATCCGACTAGCGATGGCGTTTAACTCGCGATTTTAAACCGTCGTATCCGCGCTGCCACTCTGTGATCTTGAGTGAAGTATCAACATCGGATTTCTTCGCAGTTGCGATCGCTTCACGGAAAGTGGCATCAGCTTTTGCGAAATTTTTCTGTTGCAAATAAACGTAAGCAATGCTGCGTTGGACTTGTGCGATTTGCAGCGGCTTGCCTTGTTTCTGCCTGATTTCCAATGCTTTGTTCAATTGATCAAGCGCTTTGTTGTACTCATCCTTGAGGTAGTACATGATGCCGATGCGTTGGTAGCTTTGCGCCAAGGCTGGATGCGTTTTGCTCTTCACGCTGGTGATTCGCAATTGCAATGCTCTAAAGTACATGTTCTCAGCGCTCGAGTAGTATTTACTTCCACCCTTCATGCTTCCTGCCAGGAGAACATAAGCGTCGCCGAGTTGATCCATTCTCAGTGCCAGATCAAGTTGACGAACATTCCGGTCACTTTCGGCAAGTGCGACAGCCTTCCTCATCCAATCTTCAGCACCGGCAAAATTACCGTTCGCCAACTCTAATAATCCCAGTCTCGATTGAGCTCGCATTATTTCGTTGCCGGCATTTTTTTGAGTTTTGAAATAGCCGAGTGCTTCAGTTAGAAGTTTCTTTGCTTTGTCATCATCGCTATCATTGTTGTGCGTCATGAGCAAAGCGGATCGATCTAGATACGCATCTGCTTGAGCCATAGTCGTTGGTGGACCGCCCTTGCCATCGACTTTGGCATCGTGTTCCAGCTGACTGACGAATGCTTCTGCTTCTGTGTCTTCGTTGGCACCGATTGACGCGTTTACCATGTAGTGCAAGGCTTCAGCGATTTTGTCAGGATCGACATTTTCTTTCCGTCCCTGCCGAATAGCGTCGCCGATGATTTCTTGACTCTCGTCATAATCGCCGAGTTCGTATTCATCGATTCCTTGTTCGAGCTTGTCTTCGAACGTCTCGGGTTTTGCCGGCGTCGTATCCGGTGTGCCACTAGTCGGTGCCGTCGCCGTGGCGACTGGCTTGGTGCCGTTGTCGCCGCCCTTGTCGCCGCCCTTGTTCAGGCTCGTGAAGACAGGTACTCCAACTACTAATGCAAGCAACAAACCACCTGCAATCAAAGCTCTTTTGTCTTGCAGCAAGCCAGGCTTTACAGATTGAACAGTGGTCTCAAGATTGGCGCCGTCAATAGGTTTTCGTGGTTCGTCAGGGGACTGCAGCACCGGTGGTGGTAGCACGTTCGAATCAGGATTAGTTGACTCAAGGGCACTGCTACCGGTGGCACCCAAATTTGCCTTGGGTTTTCCACCCGCATACATTTCTTGAATGGCAGTGTTCACCATCGTTTGGCCAGACGGCTTTTGAACGGCTTCAATCGATGTGCTTGTCGCGGAAGTAATGCCGACCGAATTTGCTAATGCTTCTTTTAGTTCGACCATAGTTTGATATCGATCGTTTTGATCTTTAGCCAAACATTTGAGAACAACTTGCTCTAGTGCCTCTGGAATATTGGCTTCTGGAGTCATTTCGCGCAGACTGGGAGCCGCTTCATTAACGTGCTTATACAAACACTCAACCAGGTCTTGTCCAAAGAAAGCTGGCTGTCCGGTAAGTGTTCGGAACATCACGCAGCCCAGCGAATAAATATCCGAGCGGGCATCGAGCGATTTTCCCCTACATTGTTCAGGACTCATGTAGAGCGGACTTCCAAAAACTTCACCTGTACGCGTGAGCTGAGAAGAATTTTCAGTTTCTTCCGTGATAACTTTTGCAATTCCGAAGTCAAGAATTTTGACGACGTCCTGTTGATCCTCGAATTCGGTCAACATTATGTTGCTGGGCTTGATATCACGGTGGATGACGCCGTTTTTATGGGCATGTGCCAGAGCCGAACAAACTTGCATGAAGATATTGACGGTTCGCTGCCATGGCACAACTTGGGTGGATTCCAATAGCTCGCCGAGCGTTTGTCCTTCAAGGTAGTCAGTTACCAGATAGGGCTGACCCTGGGTGGAGATACCAAAATCGAAAACCGTGAGAATGCCCGGGTGGTTGAGGCAACTCAGCGCCTCGGCTTCCTTCTTGAAACGCATAACCGTTCCGGCATCCGGCAGCATGTTGGGGTGCAGCATTTTGACCGCGACCACCCGTTTCATCAGCGTGTGTCTGGCTTTGTAGACCAAACCCATGGCGCCGCCACCAATCACCGCAAGAATTTCATACTTCTCGCCGATGGTGCTGCCAATAGACGCCTCCATGGTGAGATGCGTCAAGGTAGTCCCGTCGTTGGGACACGTTATCTCATCTCCTGAGAACTCCTGCTTGCAAGCAATACAGAGCTTTCTCTTGGGGGCTGTTTCTTCCAGATCCGTTAAAGCCAAAACCATTCTCCTATCTCCCATATTGTAAAACAGTCCAAGGAAGATTGAGTGCGCAATCCACGCCGCTTAACAACTGTTACTAATGCTCTCGAATCTTGATAACCGCCGTTCAGTTGATAGGATGGTTATAGAACTCTTGAGCTCGGACGTGAATGCCAGAAGAATTTCTACCAGAAGCTGAGCTTGAACGAGCGTACATTCAGTCGCGCGGCTGGGAATCGATGCGCGTTTGGAAGCGTGCACGTTTGAGTTTAGAACGCGAGGAATGGGCTCTTGCTGCTGGTCTTAGCGTTTCAAGAATTCTGGATTGTGTTTTAAATAAACGTAAAATGACTTTTGTTCGAACAATGGAATCGATCGGTTTGATAATTGGGCAGTTGAACGAGCCGCAAAAATTCAGCTTGTTCAAATGCCTCGCACATCTCGTCCAGGGGCTGCTTGATGAGGACTTCAGTCTGGATAATAAATACATCAATGTGGTACTACATTTGATGCTTCGCTTGTTCTTTCGCACGGGCGACATCAAAGGTGCTGATATCGTATGCATGATGCGATTGATGCACGACATATACGGAGGACCTCACTGGCTGTCATCATTCGCGTTTCTCGCCACTGAAAATAATGCAAAAATGGCGCCGAGTGAGATGTTAACCGATTTTATGCCTCCAGCACAGAGAGCGTTTTTCTCTGAATCCGTTACGGATAAGGAGGAGGAAGCTGGAAAGTTCGCGAATGTTGGCGAGATTACCCCTGCTGCATTTCGAGCTGCGTCACGCGCGAAAGGAATCGATCGATTGCCATTTTCGCGTTCTTCATCAGCAGTATCGATGGACGATCGAGCATACGAACTCGTTCATATCGAGGCTCAAGAACTTAACGACAATCCGGAAATTTTGCAAGCTGTCGGTGACAAGAGAGCGCTTGTCGAACTGCATCAGAGCCTTGTCGAAACGATAAACAAGTTTGGTTTCAAATCATCTCAAACCGCTAAAGCTTTAATTCAGTTGGCTGAGTTTGCCAATGATAGAAAACTAGTTCCAGTCGATAAATATTTAACCGATTTGACTGGGATTCTCGAAGACGAGAGCGTTGATGTTCTCGAGTACGACTTGCGGCGAATTTATTCGGTGACCGGTCAAGTACAAGGCGATGAGGTGCTCTCACCGATTGCGGCAAATCTTCAAGGCGTTATTTTTTCACGTCGAAGTAAAACTCTAGGATTCGACATGGCGATGGCATTGCCATTAACTCGGTTGATCAAACTTTGGAATGCAAATGGAAAACTCGCTGAGGGTGAGGCGTTTTGCGAGAAAGTTTTGACTGGAGCGAGTCAAACGTTTTCAGAAGACCATATAATTGTGCGCCAAATTAAGTCAGTTTACGATCGGGTCACTGAACTAAATCGTGAAACTGATATTCCCAAAATTGGTCACGGCGGGAAGTTCGTAACCAAACTGGAAGTCGATCTTTTCGAAGAACACGAAGAATTTGTCTCCATGCTTGCTATCGTCGCGATGGATTATTTGCAGAACGGCCGTGAGCAAGAAGCAGGAGCTGTTCTGCAAGAAGCCTTGTCGTATTACCTCGAGTGCACTAGCGATATCGCGCGCCGTGTTGGTGAAATGTTGTGGCTATTGATTGAGACCGATCTGCGGCGAATAAAAAGCTTTAGAGATCGTTTGATTGAGCTGACGATTGCTAAAGCGTTCGATGATTATTTGCGTCGACAATTCGTCAAGAATTTTGGACGCATGCTCAAACTTCTGGATAAAGACGAGTGTTCTGACGCAATCGCGTTAGCATCAAAAGTGAGTCTTCAACTGGATTTGGCTGAAAGGGGCACGTCTAAAAACATAGACTCCTATTTGTATCAACTTCTCTCGCAGAGTGATCGCGACGAAGTTTTCGATCAGTCGAGATTTGAGAAGGAACTCGATCAACTTGTCCTGCCAGGCATAGAAACTGCGCAGGGCACAGATGGTCAGTTATCGAGATTGTCGCTCTCCAGAGCCAATCAGCTTGGTGACAGACTAAGTGATTATTTTCTCGCGGCCAATCAACCTGCGGCGGCTCGTGGAGTTCTATCAGGTCTTTTAGCCATCGGTAATCAAACAAAAGTTGATGTGACGAAACTGTTGACGCGTCTTGCTCGTGTTCACATCGCCGAGAATAATATCTGCGACGCAACCGCTGTTCTATATATGGCGTTTTCAGATCTGCCGAGTGTATACGATGATGTTGGTCCTGATGAACAGCCGAAAATTCTGAAGTAGCAACATCTGGACTTTGTGAGTCTACTCCTCGCTGAAGTTGCTTAAACAGTAGCTTTGCTATTCGAGCGCCGCTACACCGCGCAGAAACCTACTCGACGTGGAAGGCCAGATTCGCTGACCTGTGATTGTTGAATCAGCCCAAGAGCAGAGTTTATTTCTACTTTTTTGCCGCAGGCACGAAGGACGCCGGAAAGCTGAGCGCCAATGCCGTCGATAACAATTGCTGTAAATGTCAAGCGTGTATATTGTTCGTGTATCTATTCTGACGGGTCACGCATACTACTGGGACAGCTGTCATCTTCTATGAAAATCGAAAACGTTGGCGCTATCAAATCATTCACACTGCCGGCTAACTGGCAAGAACGCTCGGGCGGATCCGGTATGGGTGTTCGCTGGGAAAAGATGTATCAACCTAACGTGGCACCATCTGTGGAGCTGATCATTTCCTACAGAGGTGTTCCTTTAGACGAAGCCTCACGGAAGGTAATTACGTTTTTGTTTAAACAAGGCGAAAAAGATCGACTAACGGAAGAAGAAATTTTGGCACTACGGACGGTGATGGGAGTCGCAACAAATGGTGACAATCAATTCACCAATAAGAACGAGCCGAACAGTCTCGAGGGACCGGAGTTTATCATCGAGGAACTCAGTGTGCGCTCAGTTGCCGGTAAGATGGTTTTGCGAGTTGAGGGGAAGTTTAAAAACGGTCGGCTATATACCGGCATGTTTTACCAGGCCGGTTCCGAAGGTAAGATGATTGAAGAATTTTATCTGCAGTCAAGATCAGTTGAGGATTTCGGCAAGTATCACTCGGAATTCGAAGTGATTGCGAGTTCAATAACCTGGAAATAATTTGCAAAGGCGCTAGGCTTTTCGTTAAATCGTTTCGTTCGTTCGTTCGTTCGTCTCGTGGTTCGTTCAATCGGCTATTAATCATTAGTTCGTCGAATTGATTATAAGATTCGGGCGATCTTTTTTTAGATTCGATTCGATTTCCTTGAATATCGAATCCGTAACGGGAATTCCAAGTCTTTGTAGTTCTGGTTTATAAACCAAAGCTTTTGTTTGGTCTGGGCTCAGATCATTCCTGCCGATAAGTTGGAGCTCTATTATTTTGGGATTTTGTAGGATCTTCTTGAAACCACTTTTGTCCAAATTTACCTTGCTCAGACCGACGCATCGCAGTTTCTCTAGTTTGTCGAGCGATTCGAGATCCATTCCACTTAGGGAACATCTCGCGAAGTTCAAATTCGTTAGTCTCGGCAGTGGTGCGAGCTTTGATAAGTCGCCGATTTGTCCAGATTTTAATCTGACAAATTCCAAAGTGGCTAGCTTGGGAAGTTTGGCAAGGGAACTTAGCATGTTGGGTTCGAAAGTCTCTCCGCCAATCAGCAGTGTGTTCAATTCAGTTAGTTTCGCCAGATGGCGCGCTCCTTTTTCTGTTATTCCGTTTCCGGTTATTCGAAGCATCTTGAGACCTTTCATTTGAGAAATGATTTCCAAATCTGAATCCGTCAGCGACGGTTGTTCGATTTCCAGGCGCTCTAGATTTAGCTTTAAAAGCGGCTTGAGAGTTTGGGTTGTAATTCCCGGAGAGCATCTGACGACGCAGAATTCCGTTAACGTGCTCATCTTCTCGATTTCTCCAAAATTCTTATCGCCTGCTGTGCAGCCACTGCATGCGAGATTCTTGAGAGGAAATTTTTGAAGTATTTCCGTAACTGAACATTGAAGGGTGCAGTTTACAAATTTAAAGCGACGAGTACTCTTTGCCCAGCCCACTTCTTTGATCAGCCTGTCTCGTTCTGCGGTTAGCCAATTAGAGTCAACAGTCACTTCGGAGATCGCAATGGCTCCCCGATTTCGTGTGCTGACTTCGCTTGAGTATTCGGGTAGGTCAAAATATTTTTTTTCGGTCGTAGATGGAAACGGTTTGTCCATTATTGAACTTTTTTCTTCGAATAACTTATGCTTGCCGACGAGTATTACCGCTGCTGATAGCAATATGAAGGCAATAACTGAGATCGCGATTGGAGTTGAGAACTGGAACTTGGGATTTTTTTGAATGATCTGAAGTTCTGCTAATTCTTCATCCTTTTTATCAGTGTGCAGAAGTTTCATTACCTCTTCGTGTAGCGTTTTGAACGTCTGAAACCGGTCGCGGCTTGTCCTTAATAGACACTTCGCAACCAGGTTCTCTAGTGGTTCTGGAAACATTAGTCCTGGCACTTTTTGACTTAGTGGCGGAGCGTCTATGGCTGACTTTAGGTTAATGGTATCAAATACGGTGTCGCCTCTGATGGGCACTTCACCTGTGAGCATCTCGTACGCGATACAACCGACTGAGTAAATATCGCTGCTCTTATCGGCGTTTTTTCCCTGTGCCTGTTCCGGGCTCATGTATAATGGAGAACCTAAGCCCGCGCCAGTTGCCGTGAGCTTTTGCATGCTTGGATCATCGGACGAAAGCAGTGTGGCAACTCCAAAATCCATAAGTTTAATTGAATGCGAACCGTCGGGTTTTTCAATTAGCATGACATTGGATGGTTTCAAATCTCGGTGCAAAACTTCTTTGTCGTGTGCGTACGACATTGCAACGCAAATTTGGGCAAGCAGCGTTAACGTCTCCTCGATTGGAAGACGCCCATATGTTTTGATGTAGTCTGATAGTAAGATGCCATCGAGATAGTCGAGCACCAAGTAGGGATGACCATCCGCTGTGGTGCCGAAATCCAGCGCGCTAAGAATGTAAGTGTGAGAGAGTTTTGCGCAAAGCTTTGCTTCTTTTTGAAATCGCAAAATACTTTGTCGGTCGGCAGTGTTTTTTAAAAGCTTAATCGCGACATCTTTGGAAAGGAAATTGTCGCGAGCTTTATAGACAACGCCCATTCCCCCTTCACCTAGCCGATACTTCACTTCGTATCGATTGGCGATGAACGGAAGTTGGTCGTTGGCTTCTGAACTCAATTACTCTGGCTCATTTGGCTCGACAAACCCAGCTGATTCCAAAGCTGCGAATTCATCAGCATCGGCAGGAATGTCTTCTTCGTAATCTCCATCGAAAACCTCAACCAGGCTTTCGACATAGCGCTCAGGAAAAACTGGCTCTTCTACTTTTCTTGGCTCTAGAGATATCATGTCGATTTCGCAGTAGGGTAGTGCGTTTAAAACATCTACCATCTCTTCATCGCTGCAACCGCAATCGGCAATCGCGATGCGAGTCAAATTCGGCATCTCCGCTAGTTTGATTAGATCGAGGTAATTGACACCGGTGCCCACCATGCTCAGATGCTCTAACATTGGTAGTGTCGCCAGTAGTGGCAGTGCTTCGGCAGTGATCATGGTGCCGTTTAAATTCAAGTGACGAAGTCTCGTCAGTTTTTGCAAATACTTGACGCATTGATCGTCTACCAGAGTGCCTTCTAGATTCAATTCGTGAAGTTGAGTCAGGTCGGCGAGATACGAGACACCTTCGCTGGTGACATCCGTGCAGGACAGATCCAACACTTCCAGACTTGTCAATCCGCTCAAATGCTGTGCACCAATATCGGTGACAAGCGTGCTACCCAGCCTCAATGCGCGCATAGCCCGTAGTCCGCGAATGTGCGCAAGACCGGTATCTCCGACGCGGCTGTTGTTCAAGTTCAGCCAGCGCAGTGATGTCAGCAATCGCAAACAAGTTAAACCTGCGTCCTGGAATTGTACGCAGTTTTCCAGGTCAAGCGATTTGAGATTTACCAGGTTGCTAATTGATGCCAGTCCGATGTCTGAAACTTCCGTATCGGACAGGTCGACCATTTGCAGCTTGGTAAGCTTGCCTACATGAGTTAATCCCAGATCTGTGATTTTCGTTCCACTCAAATTCAATTCTTTGAGCTTCGAGAAATTCGCCAGAAATGTCAGTGTTTTGTCCGTAATTTGCGATCTTGAAAAATCTAATGAACGAACGGCGTTCAACCTGGCGACCCAAGACATCCCTTCATCGGTGACATTCCCTAATCGAAGATTGCGGAGTTTGACGAGGTCCTGCAAGTGATAGAGGTCTTCATCTTTCAAGCTCTGTGGGAAATCGATGTATCGCAATTCCTTTAGGCTGCTGACGTGTTTCAGCGCTTTGTTGGTCAGCTTTCCACCAGCCATACCGAGGAAACTAATGTATGGCAAATTTTTCAGATGAGCCATGCCATCATCTGTGACACCACTCATGGAAACATCAACTTCGACGAGTCGGGTGAGCGATGTCATTGCTTTCAATGTTTTATCGCTCAATTCTTCGCTGCACTTGATGCTGATAGACTCAAGGCTGGTGAGCGTTTCAAGCCCATGAATGCCGTCGTCTGCACAGGTTATGTTGGAGATATCGAGCTTGGTCAGAGATGGCAAATTTTCAAACTCAATCGCTTCACCTTCGTATCTAAGCGAAAGCTCTTTTAAGAACGGCAAATCCTTGACGATGAATTTCATCCGCTCGCGGTGGTTAGCGATGTCCGGATCTGGATCCATCATTACAGCGCCAACGTTGAGTCGCTCCAGATACTGCAAGTCGCTAAACAGCGACGTGCTATTTCCGCGAATCAGCAAGCTTCGAATAGTCAGATCTCTCAAATTCGACAGTTTCGACAAATAGATCATGCAATCATCGGCGACTTCTTCTGCGCGTACGACCAGACGTTCCAACTTTTTCAGTTGCCGCAAGTGAGATAAACCGATTTCAGTAACACCGTCAACTCGCAGTACCAAACTGGTCAGTTCCGGGAAGTACCTCAAGCAGGCCAAGCCTCGATCGGAGACATTGGCGTAGACGATATAGAGTTCTTGTAAATTGCTTTCTGAATTGAATTCGAGCAAAGCGTCATCATCGATACCATCGCCTTCTAACAGCAATGTCCTCAGGCTCGCAATACGGCTCAAGCTTCCTAATCCGCCGCGCAAGCCTGAAATTCTGCAATGCGACAGGCGAACATCTCTCAACGTGAACAGAACGGATAGATCTTCTAAAGCACCATCACCGATATCACACGCCGTCAGTTGTAGATTGCGTAAGTGTGGGAAGCGGAATAGACTCTTGAAAGAATCTTGCGGCAAATCCTGCCCGCCAAGCCGCAGTTCGCGCATTCCGCTGAGATGGCTGAGTCCTGACCAATCACTGTCGGACAATTGCTGCCCGATATAGTCGATCGATTGAATATCATCTGGTTTCAGCGAAGCCAATCGATCAAACGGACTGTCATCGTTTAATTCTAAGCGAACGAAATCACGTCTGGAAACCTGCACCATTCCATTGGCTTCGCCGATCATACGCCAGGTTCGCGAGCCATCATCTCCGGCCTCGGCAATCCAGACTTTGCCAATCGATCTGTCTTCAGGAAAGCGAATCGTTCTCAACTTTCGTGAGATGACCTGACAACGCGGCAGCGCGCGCACCAGTTCTTGAATCCCCACTTCGGTCACGTTGGTGCCATCAAGGTAGAGATTGCGCAGGCTGGTCAGATGATGCATGTACTCAAGCCCGGCATCAGTGATTGCGGTGCCGCCCAGATCGAGCGTGTGCAAGTTTTTCAAGTTGACCAGGTACATCAGACCTCGGTCAGTAATCGGACTCTTCGGTAGTGTCAGATATCTCAACCCGTTTAGTCCTTGAACAAAAGACAGTTCCAGGTCAGTAACCAGACGCTGGCGGAAATCGAGTGATGCCAGGTCGCTCGGATTCAGTACGCTGAAATTAGAGAGGTCGCATGTCGGCGACACGAGCAGGTGAAGATATCCGGAAAACGGCACGCTCACCTCGCCGTAAGCCTCACCGATTTGACGCTCCCACCATTTGCTCTGGTCGCTTTCCTGATAAATCAGGTAGAGACCACCGAGTGAATTGTCGGTGGGGAAAACAATAATCCTCTCGAGTACAGTCATGATTTTTCTATAGTTCTATTGAAACGCCTAAACCCATTTGAACCAACGCTTGCTTATAAGCAAAACAGTCTACCCTTCGGGTTTTGCAAACTTCGGCGTCTGGTCCATAAGAATATGCCCAATATTTATTACAGGAACACCCAAATTGCTTTCGAGGTCCTGAGTATATCTGTTTGCGGTTTCCGGGTCGGTTCCGGTTCCGATAAATACCTTCATGAACGGATGAGACCGTTTCATATAAATCAGACCGTCGACCAGTGTATCCGGCAGAATTTTGACCGTCAGGATCATGTCGTGATGGCGAAAACTAGGCGCAATCTGTTGTGAAACGACTCGCTGCAAAAGCTCATACATGATGCCGCGCCGGGCGGACTCTTCCTCGGCGTGATACAGGATAATTTCTTTTGGACCGGGCTCTTCGCGCTCCAGCAGGCGAATCAGCGAGTGCGCCAGGTTTCTCGCCTTTGCTCCGGCGGTACAGAGTACGTAGGTCGGCAGATTGTCAGGCAATTCCGCAACGTTGGTGAACTTGCCCAGACCGAGACGCAGATCAGGAAGGTGTCGCATGCGGCTTTCCAGTAATCCCAGCCGGTAAAAGCACATGACGAGAAGGATAGCGAGAAGAATTTGGATGCCCAGTGGGCGGGCGTCGTGGGCGGATACGACCAATACCAATTCGGCTGTGCTCAAAACTAGCAGTCCGATGACCGGCGGGATAGGAATGTCGTAGTTTTTAATTTTGATTGCAAATCGCGTTTTGTACGGCGACCGCGCCACTTTTACAGGCATTCTAAAACGCAGCATAATCACGCCGAGGCAGAATGATGCCATCACGGCCAGGAATGCCATACCGTAGACTTGACCGAGGTCTTCGACGTTGCCAGGTAGCACGAATATCATAAATATCGTGACCAGCATGAAGGACAGAACGATATATGGATAACCTTGCAGGTATGGTACTTTGTGGTCCCACCGTCGCAGGAAAAATCCGGGAAGATTACCCTGTTTTGCCATCGTCGTGCACAAACCGATGCAGCCGACATATGCGGTGTTGACTGCGCAGAAGAGAGTCATGCACGCATCAAAGACCAGCAGCTCAAGCATGGGCTTGCCGCCTTCAACATAGGCGAGACCGGATAGAAGATTGTCTTTGTAGAGCTCCAGTTGTTGCTGATTGAGCAGGATCAGCACGAGATAGGAAGTAATTGGCGCCGTCACGCCGACGAGCAAAACGATCGACAGATAAACCTTCTTCAATGTTCGCCAGGTCGGCGTTTTTAATTGCTCTACGATCTGCGCGGCCGACTCGAATCCGGTGATGCCCAGGAACGCCGCAGCGCATCCATGAAGAAGGTTAGCCGGACTGATTGACGGAAGATCTTTAAAGACGATGGCGAAATCGGCGTGTCGTTGAAACGCCATTATCAACCCGTTTATGTCCAGATACAGCAGCAGCAGGAAGTGGAACAGTGCAACGAAGAATACTATGAATGCAGGCTCTTTGATGCCCTTGATGTTTGCAAAACCAAACAGCATGACTGGGATGATTGAAACGATAAGAATATTGCCGGTCGACCAATCCATCAGGTTGTCGAACGAGTCGAGGTAATAGGCTCCGGACAACGCGCTTACTGCAGCGGTTGCGAGATAGGACAAAATCGTCATCGCGCCAACGAACATGGCCAGCCGTCTTCCAACGGTTTGCAAAACCATGATGTAGGCGCCACCGTTGAAGGGGCTGACTGCGCAACCTTCTTCGTAAGTGCTCTTGAAGAACCACATCATCAGGCACACGAAAAGAATAACTAGTGGCGCGGCGAAGCCCACGTAAGGCATGATGACGCCGGTGCTATAAAACACCGAAGTTCCGATATCAGCCCCGACAATTCCAGCCGCCATCCACCAGCTCAGTAGCCCATGGTCCTGGTCCTTTTTAGCCGCAGCCAGCTCCGGGCTCGCCGTAGCGTCGCCGAGCTCTTTCCCTGTCTGGTCTTCCATCGATGTTCCATCGGTGAGAGCCCCTTTAGGTGGCTGTTCCTGATTCTGCGAAGAAGACATTGAATGTAAAGTGCTTGCCTGTTTTTGAAGCCTTGCTCCAACCGTCCAGTTTAGCGAATAGCAATAGATGTTTTATGACTTGTATCTAGTTATTGACCGAGGTGATGAGCGAAAAATTCAGCGAGCGGTGTATGGTAGTGGGGGATAGGAGTTTGACTCGTATGCGGAACCTCTCGAATTTGTTTTTTACAATCGCAGCAGTTGTGATCGTTCCCTTTCTTTTTTCCTGCCAGGGGACGGCTCCACCCGACTCTGAGAGTCCCTTAAAGGGGACGGCCGAGCAGCCGCCTGGAGCTGAGACCGAGCAAACGTCTGCTACTGAAAACAATTTGGCTGGAACTGCAGGACTGTCTGAGTCTGAAAAAACTTCCCGAATCAAAGCCGCACATCAGAACAGTCAATTCTCTGCCGAGTTAAGTCAATTCGATCAGGCGATAAAAAATAATTCAAAAGACGTTTGGGCCTATACAAGTCGCGCTGGCATTTATTATCGATTGGCTGAATATCAGTTGGCCGTGGATGACTACAGTTCTGTTTTAAAAATTGAACCGAAAAATGCAGCTGCACTTTCCGGGCGTGGTTGTGCTTATGGGCAAATGGCAAAACATCAGGAGGCTGTGAAGGACTGCACCGCTGCACTAGCTCTGGATCCCGGACGCACATCTGATTACGCAGTGCGAGCATTTTCATACGCCAGTCTTGGCGAAAACAAAAAAGCGGTTGACGATTGCAATTATGCGCTAGCGCACAAACTCGATCAAGCCTGGGTATACGCGACTCGCGGTTTAGCCTACGCGAACTTGGGTGACACTACCAAAGCAATCGAAGATTACTCGAAAGCGATCAAGATGGAACCTAAGAAAGCGTACTATCTTACTAGACGCGGCTCTCTATATGGTAAAACCGGGAAGTACCAGAACGAAATTGATGATTGCTCGAAGTCGATCAAGTTGGATCCGAAAGATTCGATAGCGCATCACAATCTCAGTGTTGCGTATGCGAAACTCGGCAAGAAAGATCTTGCTGACCGAAGCGGCAAAAGGGCTAAGGAGCTTGGTTACGATCCATCCTGGAATTGATTCTTATTCGAGCGCTTTGATCGGTAAGGTGGCGTTTAAATCTTGCGGGAAGGTTACTGTAAACCTGGTGCCTTTTGAATCTTTGCCGGCGTCGATTGTCACTGTTGCATTGTGCAGTCGAGCGACTTCGCTGACAATTGATAGCCCCAGTCCGCTGCCACTTACATCGACATTGCTCGATTGTGATACTCGATAAAATCGTTCAAAAACTTTCGAGCGCTCTGACTCGGGAATCCCCAATCCATCATCTTCTACGACGAGTTGAACATTGGTGCCATTTGTCACTTTGACAGTCACATGTCCGCCGGGGTTATTGTATTTAATGGCGTTCTCTAGCAAATTCATCGTTAGTTCTTTTAGGGAAACAGCATTGCCGAGAACTTTAACCGGCTGCTCCGGTGTATCGAGTTCTAACTCAACATTCTTTTTGATCGACTCGGGAACGACGTCTGTCAGAGCTTCTTCTACGACGGCATTTAAATCGATCATCTGATAAGTGCGCAACACTTCGCCTTGCTCCGCTCGAGACAAACTCAGCAGTTGCTGTACTGTCCTGATCAACCGATCGCATCCGTCATTCATCTGTGCGAGCATTTTTGAAAATTCCGGATCTTTGGAGTTCTTCTCCATGATCTCGATGTAGGTTTTCATCCCGGCCAACGGTGTTCTCAGCTGGTGTGCTGCGTTTGCCGCAAAACGATGTTGTTTTTCCATGTCTTCGTTGACGCGCAAAAACAATCCGTTTAATGCATTCAAGAATGACTTCACTTCATCTGGTGCGCCCGCGCTTGAGATCGGAGAAAGATCGGTTGGGGCCCGCTTTTTCACGACTTCGCTGATGGTTTTCAGCGGCTTAATCAGTTTTTCAATGCTGATCCAGATCGCTAAGACCGCTAACGATAGTAGTACCATTTGCGGTACCACGATGCCGAGCAAAAGTTTTCGACGATATTCTTTGCGGGAGTTTAAAGTTTCCCCTGCCTGAATGAGAACATGACCAGTTTCAAATTCAGGAAAACTACCGCGTGTGACCGCGATGCGATAGACATTGTCGCCCAGCAATTCGTAATGCAAAACCGCCGGCTCTCCACGTTTGATGAGCGGCGGCGGTTTTGGTAAGCCTTGATTTTGCGAAAGAAGTTTTCCATCTTCTGTATAAATTTCGTACACGAATTCATCTTTGTCATCGTGCGTCAGAATTGCTTTGACTCGGCGCGGTAATCGTTCGACGGTAACTTTGCCGTTGTCGTCTATTAGTCTACTGGCAATCGAGTCGATTGAATTGAGCAAAGCTTGATCGTAAGCTTCTCTCGATAAATACATCGCCAACACATAAGAACACACCGCTGATACTACTAGTAGTATAAGCAGTTGGATCATCAGCCAGAATTTCATCTGCCGAAGAATTGAGTTACTC
>CAZRMH010000088.1:3334-22977 GCA_964600935.1 uncultured Candidatus Obscuribacterales bacterium | reverse complement strand
GTTTTGACCGCGGTTTATTTTTAAAACTGAACTGAGTATTTACAAGGAGAACAGAAGTGATTCTCATCGATAAGAACACTAAAGTAATGGTCCAGGGCGCTACAGGCAAGATGGGCTCATCGCACTTGAAGCGTATGCTCGCATATGGCACCAACATTGTCGCTGGCGTCACACCAGGCAAGGGCGGCACGGAAGTGCATGGCGTCCCGGTTTACGACAGCGTCAAAGAGACGGTTGAGAAGACCGGCGCGACAACCAGCGTTATCTTCGTTCCACCGTACCTCGCTCTCGATGCTGGTCTTGAAGCACTCGACGCAGGCGTCGAGTTGATCTGCTTGATCACCGAAGGCATTCCTCCGCAAGACACTGCTAAGCTCGTCGCCGCTGTAAAAGAAAAGGGCGCGAGACTTGTCGGACCGAACTGCCCTGGAGTAATCACTCCTGGTCAGTGCTTGATCGGCATTCTTCCAGGTCAGATCTTCTCACCTGGCAAAGTTGGCATGATCAGCAGAAGCGGAACCCTGACTTATGAAATCGCTCTTGCGCTCACTGATGCCGGACTCGGACAGAGCACCTGCGTCGGCGTCGGAGGCGACCCAATCAAAGGTATGGGCTACCAGGAATTGCTGAAGATGTTCAATGATGACAAAGATACTGAAGTCATTGTTCTGATAGGCGAAATCGGTGGAAACGCTGAAGAAGTCGCTGCAGACTACATCAAGCACAACGTGAAGAAACCGGTTGTTGGTTTCATCGCCGGTGTCACCGCCCCTCCAGGAAAACGTATGGGTCACGCTGGTGCCATCATATCTGGTGGCAAGGGAACCGCGGAAAGCAAAATTGCCGCATTCAATGCCAATGGCATTCACGTCGCCCTGACTCCGGGTGAAGTTGCTCAAATGGTCGCCAAAGCAGTTCCGCAACTCGCCAAAGCGTAAATTGAGCCTATTCCGGGTTTTCCGGACACAGCTTAGTGAAACTTAGAGGTTAAATTGATAACCTCGACAGGGATGCAAAGATGGAGGATAATGTGCGCTTTCCCGGCGTGCGTTGTCCTCCATGAAGCTTCGGCGTTTAATTTACAAACAGCTTTATCAACGCTCTTGGGAGCATGAAGGTCTGTCGCCCTTAAACAGGGTGATCTTCGGACTGATCTGCTTGAGCGTATTTCTGGTTATTGTTGAAACGGAAAAGCCGTTTTATCGTGCTAACAGAGACATTCTCCAATCTATCGATTTCGTTGTTGGACTATGTTTTGCCGCCGAATACGTCTTGCGAGTCTGGAGCGCCGGCGAGCGCAAGGCTTATCGTGGTCTGGCCGGCAAGCTCAAATATATGATGACGCCGTACGCTCTCATCGACTTGCTGGTTATTGTGCCGTTCTTCGTCACTTCCAGCTCGAATATTTTTGTGGCGCGGTTCATAAGACTGTTTCGAATATTGGCGATTGCTAAGGTCGCTCGGTATTCACAGGCGTTCACATTGATAAAGGAAGCCGTGCATAGTCGTCGGCACGAATTGATCTTTTCTCTAATTTTGACCTGTATTGTTCTTCTGACTGCCTCCACCGTGATGTGGGTAGTGGAGCCTGATGAGGAGTTTCGCAGTATCCCGCGCGCACTCTGGTGGGGCATCATGACGCTCACGACAGTGGGATATGGTGATGTTTGTCCTCAGACGATTTTTGGCAAAGTGATAAGCGGCGTGACCGCTCTTTGCGGAATCGGTTTGATCGCTATGCCAGCCGGTATTCTTGCTGCAGCTTTTGGCGACGCAATCAATCGCCATAAGCGCAAAATGGAACAACATAATTGGGGACGACTCTCGCGTAAAAAACGCGCCAAACTCTTGCGTCAACAACGGATGCAATCTGCAAACAGTGGTGCGACTGATGAGCATCATGAAAATGAGGAGTCGGAAACTTTAGGTCCACCATCTCGTTCAAGCCGCCCAGTCAGGCTTCAGGAGATGCATGGTGGAGAGATGGAAGTTGTCTGCGAACACTGTGGACACGACAAATTTGTCATGCGCGGAAGACATGGCGGCGATTACGGCAATGACGTTGAAAGTGATCTCGAGGATGAAGAAGACTTAGAAGATTTCAGTCCGACTGGACCGCAGCCGACCTGGAAGGCGCCGGAGAAGCCGTTCCCGACGGCTCATAAAAAATCGGTTGCGCAGACTATAGTTTCAACTCATAACGAAGATTATTTGGAACGTGTTGTAAAAGACCGTACTATTTTGATGCAAATCATCGAGAAGTCCGTTAATCGGCGGTAGTTTCAATTACCTATTGTGCCTTGATTTTGGGCGTTTCTGATTTTGGTCTCGGGTCAATTCGATCTTCCGCCGAAGTGAGATGCTTTGGACCGGCGTTCACTGGTCCGCGTTTTAAATCTGCTTGGGTTGGCATTATCGGTGGTTGGAATTGATTGAACGACGCCTTGCCGGTGTTTAACCACTGGTCGCCTGCGATGTCACCCGTCTGCCTGTTGTCTGGTGTACCTGGACCTTTGAAGAAGACTTCAGTGAGATGCTCGTACCGCATCTCGCCGAGGCACTGACCATAGCCGGTTCCTGGCTTCCACCAAACTTTTCCGGAAATTTCCGTCCAGTGATCAACTCCGCCCATGCCGCCCATTACGCGCTCACCCCAGCAATAGTTCGGCGCGTCGATTTGCACCTCGCCGTCATTTACTATTTTGTGATTGCCCTCAGGTCGACTGTCAGCGTCCATCCACTTTGGCAGATCATCGAGGTCTGCGGTCATGACTATTTCCGGATCAGTAAGGTCTTTTGTGGTGTAAACAGGATAGATGTAATACTTCGCCGCATGCGGCACGACAACTTCTTTCGCGAAAAGTGCGGTCAGGTCCGCCATGGTGAAATCTGCTTTCATCTCACGTATGCGTTGTAACATTTTTTCCATCGCCAGCTTTCTGCCCTCTGGGCTAATCTCAAGCGACTTCGAAAGATTCGCGTCCTTGTATTCATTTCCGAGTGAAGCCCAGCCGTCGATATAGCCACCACCTTTGGTGAATGGTTTTCCGACAAATTTTTTGTTTTCGTATAATGGCAGACCGTTTTGAATTTCAGGGCTGAAGCCATAGGACGTCTCATTCACCCATCTATTTTCGAAATACCATTTCGCCCGGTTTCGGAATTGAACAATGATGTATGAACGCGGCAGGGCTAGCGTAAATCTATTTTGCGGATTTGCTAAACCGGCTGCTGAAGCGACATATGTGCCGGTCGGACCTTTGACAAAACCGCTGGCGGAGAAAGCGTTGGATACTGGGTTCCCTGCATCTTTAATTGGTTTTGAATCACTGCGGTTTTGAGCGAACTGCCAATCTGATACCAGCTGTGGTAGCTCGTTTCTATTGAACGCGACGAAGCAAAAGTTTTTCGAATTGGTTTTAAACGGAGAATAACCTTTCATGCTGGTCGAACCGTCCGCGCTTCTCGATGCTTCAGCGCGAACGTTACCTGGTAGTTGCTCTTGTTTAAAATCCAGGTTACTCGAGCCACCCCTGCCGATCATCGCGGTCATATAGCCATCGTCGATTGCGTGTTTCATCGCTTCGCTTTGTTCTTCACTTTTGCGCAGAGCGCTAGTCTGCTGGAAGTATGCATTAAGCGTGTGTTGATCCGTCAGTTTGGCTTGCAAACGATTGTTTATCCATTCGGCTACTTTGTACGCGGTGTCTGCATGTGAAACGGCCTCGTCGGTGAGCACGTCCTCATCTCTCATGTCTTGTACGTTTGCGTTGATTAAATAGGCCTTGCCCCAAACACGGTTGATGTTGCTCAAACCGACTTTTCCATCGCTATCGGCGACATCGTTGAATAGGACATCGCACGGAACTCGCGATTCTGGTGCGCGTTTGGCAATGTTTAGAACCGCGGCGTCCACGGTGTTGCGGGCTTGTCTGGAATGGCGCAGCATCATAACGTACTCGAATCCGAGATAGACGAGTGCAATTAAAATGAACGCGAAAAGTGCGACCAGGAAAAGCGAAGAACCTTTCTTCGTACGAGCTGATTTGTGCATGCGTTTGTCGAACCCCATTGTAGAACGGTGGATCAGATTCCGCAGTATTCAGCACTTCGGGCGAAGTGTCAGATCGTAAACGACCTGAATGAACTCAGTGTGAATGAACCGAGAAGGTACAGGAGATTCCTGTGAAGACCAATTCCGGATGGACTAATTCGATTCTAGCAAAGCCAGAACCGTTGAACTAAGGAGTTCCCGGGGGAGCAGGAGCTTGCATGAATGGACCAGGATAGTTTCCTGTGCAGAGCGAAGAACCGTACAGTGCGATGCGCGAACGATATGTCTCCTGAAGTTAGGATAACTCGATGTGCGTGAAGCTTTTGTGAAGCGGCCCGATGTTTAATCTACGAATGGCGATTATTGGTTTTTCGTCGACTTGTAGTTTCGAATATACAAATTGGTGCCGTGGGGGACAAGTTTAGGCGCTGTTCTCGAATTCTTTTCGCCCAGTAGAGTCTGCAACGAATCAGCGGAATCTTTGATGCCCACGCTCTTCTTGACGGCATAACCAGCTCGACGCATCTTCTCGTCGTTTAGCCGCTTAACGCGAACTAGATGATCGATCGCCGCTGCCGGCACGTGAACTTCATCTGGATTTGCTTGAAGAATGGCATCAACAGCGGCTGCCTTGGATTTCTTGATGTTGTCGTCCAGAATTCGATTTACTTCCGCTTCGGCAGGAGTCATCATCTTGCTCTCCAATCCGGCGTCTTCGGATTGTTTCTTCAACATCTGCAAAGTTTTTTCGAAAATTGGGTCGACTGGCGGCTCTTTTGCCGTCTCTTTTGCTTTTTTTTCGGGAGTCCTGACCACACCATCCATGTAATTGTCGGCACCAAGATATGAGAGTGCTTGTCTCGAGAGAAGTCCTGCGTTATCTCGTGGAGCGAGGGCATAGGCGATGCGAAACTCGCGAATCGCAGTTTCCCGTTGCTTCAAATTGATAAATGCATTTGCCATGTAGTAATGCAGAATGGCATTGTCGTATTCGGTATTGAGCGCCATACCGAATTTGCTGATACTTTCGCGATAATTGCCAGATTTGTACAGATCGATGCCCTGCAAGAGATTGGGATTGCTAGGGCTGCGATTGCTACCGCCACCGCCTTCCGCGCAGGCAGAGCCGTGCAGACCTAAAGCGAGGCCTGCGGTGATCAACAAAATATTCGCCGTAATTTTTTGAGCGTTCATTACCGTTCGCGATGGGTATTCTTATTTTGCCCATTATCGCGCATATCTTCCGCTTAGGGTTTTGATTTAAACGGATACCCTCGGTTGAATGCTCTACAAACTGGCAGAGCCATCATCTTTGGCTGCGGCACGATTACGTTCAGTTTGCGGTTGACGAGTTTCAATTTCTTTCTTGGGTTGGGTATATTCCAAACTTTCTTTGTCCTCGGCGGCTGGCGTGTGGTGAGGAGGCGGAGTTATCGTGTGTTCTTTTGGTGTGACGAGAGGATGGGTAATTTTTTCTGGCGCTTTATTGGGCTCTGACTGAATCGTAGTATCACTGGCGGTATCAAATTCTTGAGGTGCTATTCCGGTATCTGTTGGTTGATCTGGCGTTGGCGCTGGGTTTGGAATGACGATTTTATCGTCTGTTTGCAATATGGAATCGTCTTTTGTGTCAATTTCCATCTCATGGTAGGTTTTTGAAACGATTTTTTTATCCTGGCTGTCTCCATTTTTTGCAATCGTCTTTAGTGCGGATATCGTTCCGGCACTGGGAAACATCGCTGCATACTTGGCGGCAAGGTCAGTATTGACGAGTGTTTTCATCGCCAAAATTGCCATGCGTTTACTGGTGTCATTACCCATCAAGTGAGGAATAAATCTTTCGATTGTCTGCGCTTCCTGTAATTTGATTTGCTGTTGATTGTATTGGAACGTGCACAGCAAAGCGCTCAACGCAATCGCCACTCCGGAAATAATTGGACTGACGGCAGAGAGCTTTTCCCAAAAATCTCGTTTTGGTTGATTGTTCTGAGAATTCAGCTGGTCGAGAATTTTTCTCTGCTGTTCTTCTAGCTTTTCCAGTTGTCGTTTTAGCTCTAAATCGTCCATGGGTCCCTTCTCCGCGTTAGTTGCGCGCTTGCCAAGGTTAACATGGTCGAGACGCCGATTTTGCTTGTTGACGTTTTGTTCTCAAGAATTCTTCAACTGTTTAATATAACTCAAAACGGTTAGAGGATAGGCATTTTGAGCTTCTGGTTAAAAGTGAAGCGAGATATCTTGCCAACTATTTACATCAGGTTTTTCGACTTCAAAAGTGTTCTAGTCCGCGAGAAGCTTGCCGCGTGCCGTAAGCGTGAATCCGGGCTCCGAAAGAGCCTTAAACCGAAACAACCGCCAGTACCAATGCTGTCGACAAGGCGAGCAAGAACATCAATCCCAGGCTCCAGTAAATTTCGACCATGTCGGCCAGTCTGGTTTCGCGCGCCCAGTAGATCATGAGTCCAATGATGCCGCAGAGAAAAATGTTTGCGATAACGAATGTGAAATCGAATGCGATCTCTAGTGAGGTTTTTAAATAGAACAGTCCTGCGGGCGGCACCAGATGCGCCACCACGCTGAGCGACGCACATAGACTTAACACCAGGGCACTGAACATGGTATTACTCGCCAACCGAGCGCGAATCACCGCCCGTGGTGCAAAAATCTGCACGGTGATCACCGCAACCAGATGAGCGATCAAAATCGCCCCAGCAAACCGAATGCTGAGCATGTCTGGCTGGTGGGCGTTGAGACCATCAGGGCGATCGGCCGGGACCGGAAAATGCGTCAGATAAGCAATCAGACCAACGGTACTCCACGACGCGATTGTGGTCGTCGCAATCCAAATCAGTCTAGTAATTATGAGCTTGACCGTCTCCGGTTGATTGAGATTATCTGAGCTGAGCGCGAGTTTCGGTTTCGTCGAAGAAGACATATGCGGTGCCCATATGACGGATGTTCGCCCAGTATGACATAGCGACAACCTCGAATTTAAGTATTAACGAGTCAAGATAGTTGTTATAGGATAGACTGGGAAAAGGGTTCCAGTGAAGAAAGACAGGCGACTAAATGGTGACTCCAAATAATCCCGGTTCGAAACCTACCGATCGTCCTTTTCGAGCTCTAGTCTTACCGGGAGGCGGCGGTCGCGGAGCCTACCAGGTAGGCGTTTCGAAGGCTCTTCTGGAGCGCGGAATTGAGTTTGATCTTGCCTTTGGAACAAGCATCGGCGGCATAAACTCCACGTTTATTGCTCAAGGAAACATGCAACGCCTGGAAGATTTGTGGTGCAACATCCGTGGGCGAGATGTTTTTTCACTGCCATCGGCTCATCAGATTGGTCGATTGGTTTTGGGTCATAAGCTGGGTTTGCTGGACACTCGGCCGCTCGAAGATTTGCTTCGCCGCGAAGTCGATCTGCAGAAGCTCAAAGCCAGTAAAACCAAAATCGGTTGGTGCACAACCGACCTTTGTAGTTTGGAAACGCGACTGATTACGATCGATGATATCGTTTCCACCAATGAGATTATCGATGTGCTGATGGCGACTTCAGCCATTCCAATGGCTTTTCCGCCCCGCCACATTCAGGGCAAAGGACTCTGGGTCGATGGTGGTCTGGTTCGCAACACGCCGGTTGAGACTGCCATTCAGATGGGCGCAGATGAGGTCTATATGGTTCTGCTGCACCCTGAAAAGATAAACGTTTGCCCGGTCAACATGTTCGAGGTGCTTGTCCGCTGCCTGGACATCGTTCTCGAAGCGTCGGCTCGCAAAGAGATTGAAACTGCAGAGCTATACAATCGGCTAATTGCATCGGGGTCTGAAGAATCTCGGGGTAGAAAAAACGTCAAAATTCACGTTTTTCAGCCCAAGAAGCCAGTCAATACCACTCTTTTGGAAATTCATCCGGAGCGATCGCGCCGCCTGATTCGTCAAGGATACGAAGAGGCTAACGAACTTCTCGATAGCTACGATGACCGTCAAGCGATGAGCGCGACTGCCTCCTGACAGGGTGCTTGTTCGGATGGAAAACCGAAATTTCCCGTACCCAGGAAGGTCTGGACGGCTATAATGCCTCTGTAATCAACAACTCCTAGAGGGCTTGGCATGTCTTCAGATGCGTGGATATGTCCCGCCTGTACACTCAGACAACCCAAAGCAGGGCTTTGCATGTTTTGTGGTGCACCCAGTCCCGAGTCGACCACCGACGAAGGGTGTGACTGTGCAACCTTCGATACCGGGGAGAACCTGAACCAGGAAATTCTGCGGAAGCGTCGGCAATTTATTGCCTCAAGAATTCGCGCCGAATTTCCGAATTTGAACGATGGCGGATTCGATGTCGAGTTGATTCGTAATGCGCGAAAAAAGGTTCGGCAGTTTGTTTTCGGTGAAAATGCGTCGCATCCGATTACGCCGTATGAGCGCAGTGTTCTTCTGCAACATTGTCTGGATGAGCTTTTTGGTTACGGACCACTGGGACCGATCGTCAGAGATCCTGAGGTCAGAGAGATAAAGGTTTACTCCAAAGATCTGACGATGGTTCGAAAGAAAACCGATGAATTTGAAAATGCATCAATCACGTTCGATGATAATTCACATCTTCATGGATTAATCGATATCGTCAAGGCGCGCTCTTCACCTGTTGCTTGGCGTGATCTGGCTCAAGCGTATTTCGAGCACTATGTCACCTGGGATGGTATCAAAATTTCAGTGTCGCAAATTCCGGTTCCAAGCGGTACTCCGTATATGACGTTTCTCTTTCAAGAACCGCTTGGTTCTCACGCAATTTCGTCAGACAGAGAGTCTCTTGAAGAGGGCGTTTCCAGTGTGAAGCCACTCGAGAATCAACGATTGATTAATCAAAAGAAACAGTTTGTCTGCGCTCACATTCGAAAAGAATTTCCGAAATGGAATTCAGAGGACGTTGAAAAACTGAGAAAGAAAATTCGTCAATTGGTATTCAACGACTCTACCGAATCGCGCCTGACGCCTTACGAAAAGACTGTTTTGTATCAGGATTGCCTGGACGAGATGTTCGGCTTCGGACCACTTGGACCATTGCTCAGGGATCCGGATATTTCAGAGATTCGAGTTTTCGATCCTGAGCGAACTTCAGTTAAGCGTCGTGGTTCGTTCGAGTCGATGACAGTTATGTTCGATGATGAGAGTCATCTGAGACGCATAGTAAATCTGCTTGCCTCGCAGTCTCAGCCTCGCGATACAGATAATAAAGCAATCGATGAATATATCACGCCAACAGGCTCACGCGTTGTTGTAACTAGAAGTCCATTAAGCTCAGATGATCCTTATCTAGTCATAAATCACGAAGGGGTTCTCTAACAGTGAATCAAGAAAGTAAAAACCAGATACTTGATTTAAAACCTGGCTCGGCGGACGACGACCGAGTAAGGACCAAGTATTTCGCCGCAAATAGTCGCGATTTGCATCGATCGATTCTTGTAGTTGCATTCGAGAATCGCTACAAGCTTGCGCGCCCTAGTTCGAGCGGCGATGCGAAAGCTGGATTGGAAACTAGTTAGCGATATAATACTGACTCGACTGCTATTGGAGGGAATGATGGCTTCGACAAATACAGTGGATTCGATGGATCCGGCACTTAAAGAACGCATCGGTGCAGCAATTGGCCGAATGGCAAGTGGCGTGTACATCATTACCATTGAAGATGAAACCGGACGCGAAGGCATGCTCGCCACCTGGGTCACCCAAGCTGCATTCTCGCCGCCGATGTTGACCATTACGGTCAACCACGCTCGTCCGATTCTAAGCAGGCTCAACAAGGGTGCAAAGGCGACTTTGAACGTGCTTGGCAAACCGAACTCCGACATCTTCAAGAATTTTGTGAAGCCTCACACTGAAGGTATGGATCGATTCGAAGGCTTAGAACTCGAAGAGTGCGATGGTTTTCCACCGGCCTTTGCCAAATGTATCTCCGCGATGATGCTCGAGGTTTCCAATGTCGTGGACGCCGGCGACCACAAAATCATTGTTGGTGAAGTCAAAGACGGCAAGATGTTCAACAAAGATCTCGAGCCCATGGTGCACTTCCGCAAAGACGGATTTCAGTACTAATCGGCAGTCAATTGAAACGACTACCGGCGAGCCCTGATGGGTTTGTTCCAACGCCGATTTTACGCTTTGCTCGCCGATTGACTGCGGTCGTTACAGTAGAACGTCTGTCAATGTTTAAACGACTTGGGCGCGACGTTCTATTTCCAGTGCTTCTGCCAGTTCAGCACTTTCGATATCGATAATGTCGGAACTCGCTTCTTCGGTCGCTGTTATCGTGGTATTACCGGTAGCGGCAACCGTGACGACACCAGATTTGGTGCCGGCCGGAGATTTAGCTCTGAGCTTTTTTTCGCGATCGAACCAGGTCATAATCGCTTTTGCCAAACGTTGGGAGTCATGGTGCCCGAAGGTTCTTTCGCCTACGAGCGCACATCTGACTACTCGAATGCCTTGCCCTTTGATTCGTTCGGCATCGCATGCTACAGCCACCGCCGTTGATTCTGGTGGAATGATTGGTGGGCGTTCATTGACCACAACAGCCTCAATCAAACGTTGGTTTTGACCAGGTTCAGTTTTCGTATGATCGAACAATGCTTGTATATGGTCGCCGACGGTATATCCAATGGTTTCACCCGATTGTGTCAGTACATTGGCAATATAGATCTTTCTTGCCGGCGATAGTTTCACTGCATCTGCGATACCAGGGATGAGCAAATTTGGAATAATAGATGTATACAGGCTGCCTGGTCCTAAGACAATCAACTCTGCATCCATTATGGCTTCCAGAGCTTCAGGAGTTGGTTTGATGTTTGAGGGCTCGAAGGAAAGTTGCTTGATGCGTTTCATCGCCAGTGGAATATTTGATTCGCCTTTACGGATGGTGCCATCTTCCATCTCGGCGATCAGTTGAATGGGAGTTAGAGTCGCTGGTAAGACAGTACCGCGAGAGTTTAAAACGCGGCTGGCCAGGCGGGCTGCTTCAAGTATGTCGCCGTTGGTCATCGAGTAGACGGCTGTTAAAAACAAGTTTCCAAAGCTGTGACCTTCCAGTCCATCACCATGCTCGAAGCGGTACGAGAAAAGTTCCGTTACCAGTTTTTCTTCATCTGCCAGAGCTGTGATGCAGTTGCGAATATCTCCAGGAGGCACTACACCAGTGGCTTCGCGAAGTCGACCGGAGCTGCCGCCATCATCACCTACGGTCACGACTGCCGTTATGTTCGACGTGTAAGTCTTCAGTCCGCGAAGCAACGTCGACAGACCCGTGCCACCACCGATGACGACAATTCTGGCGCCTGAATCCAGGTGCCGTACCTTGTAGAGCACGTCCGGAATGGATTCGCGCTCATCGGAGACGTAAGCCCGAAGTACGTTGCGCATCATCTTAAGAGTGGTGAAAAATACCAGACTGGCTCCGGCAATTACGATAAGTAGTCCGCTGATTCGGTGAGGCAGGACGTCAGCCGCATGCTCGAGCACTTCTCTGAGAAACAGTCCAGCGACGGTGATCGGGTGATAACCGAGCAGTAGAAAGACGCCGACGACGATGACTGCAATGGCTAAAAGGTTGATGCAAATCCAGCGTTTCAAGCCCGGAAGCATCATTCTTTTAACTTGATAATTAATGGAGCGTTTCATCTAGTTAGGCGCTCCTTGCGCAGTCACTGCATCGTTTTCGGAACGATTTTTAGTATCGGTATGCTCGTGTGAATCAGTGTTGGGAAGGTCCTGCGTCGATACTTGACCGTCCTCGCTGGCAAAATTAGCTTCGGCTTCTTGTCTCAATCGAGCCAGCTCTCGGTGTGAGCAAGTGACGTTGTAGTCTGTAAAATGATTGCGAACTCGTTCGCCCAGAGCCTCAACCATGGCGGTCGACCGATGCTGTCCGCCAGTGCAGCCCAACGCGATTGTGAATGTATTGACTTTCGCTTTGAGCATCGCTGGCGCAGTGTGTTCGACTAGCTTGATTAGATTTTCGAGTACATCTTGAGCCAGAGTCTGGTCGAGAACATATTTGCGAACAGGCGCATCCAGTCCGGTGAGCGGTCTCAGTTCATCCACCCAGTATGGATTCTTTAGAAAGCGAACATCAAGCACGATGTTGGCAGGAGGAGGTGCTCCGTTTTTAAACCCGAAGGAAACAATCTCCACCGCCAGTGGTGTCGTCTCAGATTCAGGGTTTTGTTTTTCAGGTCGTTCCACGATTTCACTCTTCACTTGTCTCTGTCTATGTCTACAGTAGAGCTATACCGATCATATAGCAAGCGTCGGTTGGTCCGGTTTAATGGCACTTTCCTGCGTAGGAGGTATCGATTCAACCCACTCATCGAACTTCTTGTTGTTCACCAGCTGCGGTGCGGTGATGGAGCTGCAGCTTTCGACTTCCCAACCGCCCGGGTACATCTGCCGAACTATCGCATAACCACAGCCTTTACAGGTGATTGGCTTCTGGTCGTCGTCGAGAAGCAAGCGAATTTGCTCTGTCTTTTGCGAAAGCAAGTCGAAGTGCCTGGTCGCGGGCAGGCGAAAGACGGCCCTGTGTAAACCCTTGAGGAAGTGCTCTAACGCGCCCGTATTTTCTTTTAGACTCAGGAACATGTGAAACCTGTTAGCGCTAACCGATTACCGGTTCCTTTGACTTCAATTTTAAGGTGCCACCTGAGGCAATGATTTTTTCTTCCATGGCGTCTATGTCGCCTTCCATGAATCCGTTTTTGGTCATCTCCAAGTCGCGTTGAAGCGGTGAAGATGCCTTTTCTATGAACAGGTCGCCGGTGAGGTGATCCATCTCGTGCTGAATAGCTCGGCAAAGAAGGTTGTCCGAGGCTTCGAGTTTGACTTCTTTTCCTGCGAGATTTTGGTAGCGAACTACAATGCGGCTAGCACGTTTTACTTCGAAGAAAACGCCGGGGAAGCTCAAGCAGCCTTCCTGACCGATCATTTCCCCTTCGGCTTCAATAATTTGTGGGTTGATAAATACGATTGGCTTGCGTGTGTCGTCATCGTCATCGCCAGTGCCTACGTCAATTACCATAATTTGTTTGGATACACCGACTTGCGGCGCTGCCAGTCCGACGCCATCGCTGTCGTACATCGTATCGAGCATATCTTGCGCCAGCTTCCTGACCGACTGGTCGAAGGTTGTAATTTTTTTAGCCTTCTGCTTCAAAACTGGATCGGGGAAATATCTCAGCTTCATCTTTGCCATTGCCTTAGGTTGCCTCCGAAAACCCTGCTCCAATTTGCAGGTTTATTGTCAAGTTGTGGCTGGAAGAGCTATCTTCATGGGCTTCTTCGCCGATATTACCACACAGATACCAAGATGTCATTGTACCAAAGAGTGCAGCCTGCGCGCCGTTTGACGTCGATCTGGTAACAATTGAAAATACGGAGATCGCACTCTATATTGTGTTTAGCATGTTCCAGGCAAGTTTTCGACCCTTATATTAAGTATTCTTCCTGTCCAAGCGGGGTTTTCCGTCGGCTCAGTAGCGGTAGCATTAGTATCGGATAAGATGCGGTGAGCACCTTTGAGTCAAATCAACGCGAGTATTCAAAAATTGAAAGACCGAAACTGGCAGTTAAAACCCGCGGCAATGCCACTTGAGCGAATTGCGCTCGCCAGTGTTTTTTGTTTTCTCGCCGCACAGACGGTAATGGTGCCGGTTCAAGCTGCCGACTGGGGCTACGATAACGATTTCGCCAACGACAAAGAGCCTGACCCGAAGTTCAGCGATCATAAAGCCAATATCAAGGCACCACCTGCTAGAGACCCGATGCGGCAGGTTGACGAACCGGATGCTGATAGTCAAGTTGGGGGACCGCCAGAAGAGCTTGATGCTGCACCTGCGAGGAACGTGAAAACAGGTGTAAAGCCAATTGGGAAAACCGGCACAAAGCCGGGAACCGCTGGAGCTAAACAAGGGGCGAGCACCAAAGCAGCTCCAGTGAAAACCGCTCCTGGTGCGCAATCTAATTTCAATTCAGATGTGAATGCGGATAGCGAACCAGGGCAAAATTCAGATTCCGAAAGTGATGCGAATGTGGAGCGCGATCCGGTTTATCGCGAAGGAATCACACTACCTCCGTCTGCTGTTCCAGCCGACCAACAGAAAAAAATCATCAATGCCTGGTTGAATTTGTTTGGTTTGGTATCACCACTGGATGATAAACGCACGCTGCCGAAAGGACCTGATTACACGTCGCAACTATCAGATGAGCAGAAGGCTCGCTTCACCGTGACATTGAAGAAGATGCTCGCGAGCAAAGAGCAAGCCGGTTACAAACAAATTGAAAATTACTGGAGCGCGCTGACCAGGTTGCTGCAGGATGTAGATCATCGGAGCAACTATCGTGTACTTTTTCGTTCGCTTCTCAGCATGCGCGCCGACGCGCCGGACATCAGTCAAGACGAGCGTGACATGCTGCATGAAGCGCTCGGTCCGAAACGAATTGCTGAGATTGGACCGCCTCCTCTGACTGAGGACGCCATCGATGCATATACCGACATGACTTGCTTTTTGTATGAGCAAAGTCATCCTGGAAAGACTGTCGATGCTGACGATAACCGCGCTCTCTATGGAATGATCGTGCGCGATAAATTCAAAAAAGCACCAACCGATCATGATCGCATGGCGATGAATCAGTTTCCATTGAGTTGGGCAAAATTTCGAATTCTATATACAGATGCGAATCCATCTGAAAAAGTTTTGCTGGCAGAACGGATTGCTTCGGAGCAGGGCACTAGAGGTTTGGGAATAAGGAACGTGATGCTCGAACAAGTTCTGTCGACGCCGGTTTGGCGTCGATTTGTCGTCGGCAGTAATAAGGTGATGGTGACATCGAATACTGCCGGGGGTAAAACAAAATCGCGCACTGCAGGTGGTGCAGGTCGTCCGACTGACCCTGGTATCTCGAAGAGTTCCAGTGTTGGTGGTGCACGTTCATTTGACACTGCTGATGGTGGCGGAGCGGCTCCTGCAGAACTCGATGCCTCGGCGCTCTCTCTCAAGTCGGGTGGGACCCCCTCAAAAAAGCCCTTGCCCAAACCGGGCGGCTCGACAGTCAAACCAAAACGGCCCTGATTGCGGCGTCTCGCCCATATCTTGCTGTTCGATTGACCCCGGGTACGGATGTTCGAGAGTTTTTAGAGCATTGGATTCGCGAAGAGAAGATCGAAGCCGGAGTGATTTTGACAATGGTCGGATCGCTGCAAACCGCATCTATAAGAATGGCTGGTAGACCTGAGCCTAGTGTTCTAAAAGGACCATTTGAAATTGTTTCATGCGAGGGGACTTTGTCACCGGATGGCATTCATGTCCACGTTGCCATCGCTGATAGCGAAGGAAAAATGCTTGGCGGCCATCTCAGTCGTGGCTCGAAAGTGAATACTACTATCGAGCTCGTGATTTTGAATCTCAGTGACAAATGGCTGTTCGAGCGGATCCCTGATTCAGTTACGAAAGATCCTGAACTGAAATGTACTCCCAAGTTTTTACCCGCCGATTCATCGAATGGCGACACCCTCGAAGGTCGATAAGCGATCAGCCTAGCGGCAGTTGTTAATGCCATTTTTAACCGTGTGAACAGTTATTTTGAAAAAACGCTCAAGGCATCGGCTCCGTTAACCACAGCCATAACAGCGTCCGGAATCCAACCATGAACAACGCCTATCGAAATTGCCACCCAAAGAGCGATGCAGATTTGTATCGAACGGTCGCAGAGTAAAACTTCTTCCGGCGCTCCGGTCGAAGATTTCAATGTCGATAGGAGCTGGTATCGCAAAATGCCAAACAGCACAACTGGAGCCGTTAAAAGCATCCATTGACTGCTTGGCGAGAAAAAGCAGTAGATGCAATACGACGTGACAAGTGATGGAACGACCACTGCTTCCATGCGATCGATGAGAGCCAGAGAATACTTCTCGAATGACTTTCGGTGAGTTATGGCATCATCGCCAAGCGTGAGCAGCTCCTGTCTGCGTTTCTCGATTGCCAGAAATAAGGCACCAAGAGAGGTGCAGATTAAAAACCACCCGGAAAGCGTTACGTGTGCGGCGGCTCCACCGCAAGCGGCTCGAAGAACGAAACCTGCCGCAATACTGAAGACATCGAGAATTGCCACTCCCTTGAGTTTGTAGTTATACACCACCTGCAGTATCACGTATAAAACCAATCCGAGTCCGACGACCGGTCTGACGAGAAAACCGCCGGCCAATCCCATGAATAGTGCTAGCGCGGCCACCACTGTTGCCGACTTCTTACTGACTAGTCCAGCCGCAATCGGCCTTCGTTTTTTAACTGGATGCTGGATGTCGGATTCGCTGTCTTTGACGTCGTTGACGATGTACATCGCACCGGAAACAAGGCAAAGGCAAATGATGCATAGCGCGGTTGGAAGCAAGGCTTCCATGTCGCCCAGTCGACCGGCAAAAAGTAACGGCGCAAGTGCAATTAAGTTTTTCGTCCACTGTCTGGGTCGAAGAATTTTAAACAGCAGCAGTTGTTCAGGCTGTTTCATTACCTCTTGGGTTTCTTGCATTGTTGCCTCTAGAGGTCCGAAACTTGGTGCTCTTGTCTCCCTTATCTCATTCTAGCTTGCTCAAGCCGTTTTCTTTTAATTTGATGCGCAGACCAATACACGCGAGGTAGACCGTAGACGCTCTTGCTGCCAGGGTTTGATTTGCATTGCCCAACAAATCCTTGTATATGCGAGCCATCTTATTATCAGGAACTACGGACCAGCCGACCTCATTAGTGACGACGATAAATTTTAGATCTTGGCGACGTGAGATAGCCGCGGAGAGAGACCCGATAGCCTCCGAGACCCTTTGATCCAGTGCGCGCAGTGTTGATGGTTGTACCGGTTCCTCTGCATCGTTTAAAACAGCAAGCATGATGTTGGAAACATATAAGGAGAGGCAATCGATCACGCAAACTGCAGGTCCTGCCGGCAGTTCATCCAGGCTTTCGTGAATGGCGAGTTCCGCTTCAACGGTGCGCCAGTGTGGGGGGCGACGATTGCGGTGTTGTTCGACCTTAAATGAAAGCTCAGGATCATCCGGTATGTGGGGCATTGTGGCAAGGTAGCTGACAGGAAGGTCCGATTTCAGGGCCAGTTCCTCAGCGAAGAGAGACTTACCAGAGCGAGCACCGCCCGTGATGACAACGAGGTTCTCAAGAGGGGTGGTCAAATTAGTTGCGTTTACTGCGTTAGACAATTTTCAGTTACCGGCACAAGTGATAGTTTCTATATAGAATCTTTATGCGATAGGTAAAAACTAAAAGCATTTTTTAATTTTCCAATGCCAAACAACTATACAAGCAAATATTCGTTAAACCGCCACAGCTCTCGCTCAGACGGCACCTTGGCGCTCGACAACAGCACGCGTGAGATGTATCAATCCTTCATGAACGGCTATGTCGGGCGTATAAATGATGCCACTTTCAAAGCGAAGATTGGCGGAGTGAAGATTGGCACCGCCAAGTATTCGAGGCTTGCTCAGATCAACTTGAAGTCTCGAGTGATTACGTTCTCGCGATATGCAATTGAGAATGTCCCGGAGCGCGGCAGACGTTATCTTGTAATCCACGAACTGGCGCACATTCTCGAAGCCAGTCATAGCAAGAAGTTCTGGGACCTAGTGGAAAGATACGAACCGAACTACAAACAAATCGGCAAACAGTTGGACATGGCTTTCAAGCGTAATGTTCGTGATGAACAGTTGGATCGCTCGCCGGTTCAGCTTCCAAACTCAATCACCGGACGAATGGAAAGACCGAAACTTTTACTTTCCAACCCATTAATGAACGGCGGTTCTCAGGAACAACTTCATGATTTTTCGGTACCTGTGGGCGAAAATCATTCATCTGACAGTGTCCTGATAATTCCTGACGAATTTGATTGTCTCGACTTTGATGGTGAGGATGAAGTGCAGCATGGCATCGTAAGTGGTGGCTCGCCTGTATTGGACACCATCTCGACCTCCGCCTAGTTCTCGAAAACGCCCTTGGAAAGCCCGAGTTAGTCTGTCGCCTGAATATCCATTTGTGAGCTTCTCGATATGGATTCAGCGAACTACCTTGGTTTCGGTCAATAAAAAATATGACCTTCTGTGACGGAACCGCGCCGAGCCCGGTTAAAGCACGGTAGAATTCAAATGTTCTGGAGAAGATGACTTCGATTGCGTTGTCATTGTCAGCCAGTCCATCATTGCGTCTCTCTACCTTGGCAGGATTTGTCCTTAGATGTCCACGAAGTATCCCAGAAGAGTTGTTATAACTGGAATTGGCATGGTCACGCCCCTGGGGCTCGGTCGTGAAGACAACTGGAAAGCTCTGCTTGAAGGACGAAGTGGCGTTGACTACATTTCGCAGTTTAATCCTGAAGAGATTGGGCTCGATGTCAAGATTGCTGCTGAAGTAAAAGATTTCAACATCGCTGACTTCTATCCCGATCGTCGAAAATGGGGATCGATGCTGAAAGAAATGGATAGAGTAACTCTATTCGCAATGGCAGCTTCGAAACTTGCACTCGAAGATGCCAAACTAGAAATTCGGGAATCCAACGCCGAAAGAGTCGGGACATTTATTGGCACCGGAGTTGGTGGCATTATCACGACGACGGCTGACTACATTCGTTTGATGGAACAAGGACCGAGAAAGCTTGGTCTTCGAACTGTAATCCGCTTAATGCCGAATGCACCTTCCGGACAAGTTGCCATCGAATATGGTGCTAAGGGTCGAGCTAAAAGTGATTCTACGGCCTGCGCCAGCGGACTCGACTCGTTGTTCGACTCTTTTATGTATATTCGCGATAACCGCGCCGACGTGATGATCTCAGGTGGCAGTGAAGCGTGTATTAACAGCTTCACGGTGGCGTCGTTCAACAATATGATGGCGTTGTCGAAACGCAATAACGATCCAAAAACTGCCAGCCGTCCGTTTAACATAGATCGTGATGGCTTCGTCCTCGGCGAAGGTGCCGTGATCATGATTGTCGAAGAGTACGAACATGCCTTAAGACGTGGTGCCAACATCTACGCTGAGATTGTCGGCGGCGGTGCTAGTTGCGACGCCAGTCACATTGTCGCTCCTCACGAGACTGGCGACGGAGCCTCTAGAGCAATCAAAGAAGCGCTCAGGGACTCGGAATTGCAGCCTTCGGAAATCGATTACATTAATGTCCACGGTACTTCGACTCCTCTCAATGACGAACGCGAGACCATGGCGATTAAAACCGTGTTTGGTGACCATGCTTATAAACTCGCAGTATCGAGTACTAAGTCGATGGTCGGGCATATGCTCGGTGGCGCAGGCGCAATCGGCGCTGCTGCGACTGCCCTTTCATTGCACGAGCAACGCGTTCATCCAACGATCAACTACATCAATCCTGATCCTAAATGCGATCTGGACTGCGTTCCGAATACCGCGCGCGATATGAAAATCGGGCACGCGATGGTGGAAGCTCTTGGATTTGGCGGACACAACACCGTTCTTGTGATGAAGAAAATCGGCTAAACCATACTTTGGTTGGTTTATCCAGTTAAACGGCTTCTCTGCTT
>CAZRMH010000088.1:0-3324 GCA_964600935.1 uncultured Candidatus Obscuribacterales bacterium | reverse complement strand
AGGCGACGCTCGAGTTGCCGGTGGCACCAACCGTGACTGTGTTGGCTGTGATTGGAATGGCTGTGGAAACGTTGGGATTGCCATTTTCAGGATCAACCGCGGCAGACACTGGCATAGGACCGACGTGTGGACCTGGTGGCAGGCTAGCGGCGCCGCTTCCTGATTGATCGACTCCGCCATCTTCGTTGCTCTCTCTTCGGGTTACGGCGGTTGGGCTGGTACCAGATTCGGTTCTCAGCGAGTTAAAGTTAACCATGGTTCTGAGGTTCTGTGAGAGCGATGGTCCAGTGGCGCTGCCACTACCAATAGTGCCTTTGGTCGCGGTGCGACCTTCTGGATTTGCAGTCATCAACTTGAGTTGGTTGGTCAACTCTGTGGCGCGTGTGAACGAGAAAGAAGGCGTGGCGGTTTTCGGACGATTGGTTGGATCGTAGGAAGCACCGTCTGGTCCTTTGATTCGGATCGACTTAGCGACTGGAACGAAAGGTGCTTTAGCCGTCTCTTCAACAACCACCGGAACACCGCCGATAGCTGACCAGTGGCGAATTTTGCCGGTTTGAATGATGTCTTCGATTCTGTCTTGGGCATCAGGAGCGTCTGGCGAGAAGCTCGAGAGCGCGGCGATTGAACGATCCGCTGTGCTCAAGGCTACAATTGCGCGATCCGGTGCGTTGAAGTTTACCTTGCGCGAAATTTGACCGAGCACTGGACTGAAGTCCATATCAGCCTTTGGCTCTTTTGTTTCGACTGGATAGCTCTCTTCAGTACGTTTTTGATAGGAATTACTGCCACCATTGGTAGTATCGTTCTGGCGGGACTTGAGTTCGCGAATTATGTCGCCAGAGGTCGCAGCTTCAGTTGCATTTAACTGTGCTTCGATTGCTTTCAACATCAGCTGGCTGTGATATTTGTAGTTGGCATACAAGACTGTCAAACCAGCACCCGTGTGTACGAGATCACCAGCGGTTCTGCCTGCCAATCCCCAGAATTCAGGTCTCAGCATGACACGTCCGGTGCCTGCTAAACCGAGGCGTTGCATCAGTGATTGAGGAGCATTGGCGAGTGAACGCATCGTCCAACCATCGCTCTGCAAACCGTTAACGAAGAGGCGATTGATTGCTTGCTGGTTGCCGGATTCGGCGAGAGTGATGAGATTGCGAGTCCAGCTTCTTTCTACTGAAGTAACACCTTTCGAAAGTGCAGCAAGTTCCAAACGAGCTACCATATTTTGAGCATCATCAACATATGCCATCAGAGCTGGCTCGTTCTTTCCAACGTACCGAAGCATTTGAAGGTTGGATTGCAGATCGGTTATCACTTCGAGTTTGTTGACACCGGAAATATTGCCCCAGGCGTTCAACGCTCTGACGTCGCGATCGACGTGTTCGATAGTTTTTGCGATTAAACTTTGTTGGTAGCCGATGTTCGAAAGTATTGGACCCTGATGAGCGGTCACTTCATAGCTGCGAACTGTGCTGGCGTTATCGAGTTCTCTGAGTTGTCTGCTGAGTTGTTGCGCGAGTGGCTTCTGACCAGCTTCTTCAAGAGTGTTGATTGCAGCGCGAATTTCGCGGACTTCCCGATCGACGCGAGCTGTTGTTCCGAGTTTCGATTGAACAGCGGTTGCGTTTTCATCGATAGTTGTTAGTGCTCTTCTGACAGTTCCTTCTGTACCTGGCTTTAATGCAGTGCGACCGGCTGCCGCGAGATCGTCTTCGACTTTCGCAACTGTTCCACGCAGTGCTGTTGCAGCTCTGTCGACACGACCGGTTTGATTGCCGAGTGTGCGGAGAGCTGACAGATCGACTGCTGCATCGTCAATGTTTTTCGCTACCAAGCCTAGTTTTGCATCAGATTTCTCAACCGTTGAAACCATCGCTTTCAGTCTGGCTGCATCTGTGCCAGGGTTCACGGATGTTGGAAGTTCATCGGCCGTGCGCTGAATTGCTTTGAGTTGTTGTTGAAGTGTGCGACCTTCGATTGTTGATGCATCGGTGGTCCTAGCCAGATCTCTGGTGAGATTGCTGAGATTTCTAGTTTCGGTCTCAACTTTCACTGCAGCTTGATCTATCGCTTTTGCGCGGGTAGCTTCAAGTGCTGAGGCTTCAGCCTTTTGAACTTTCGGAGTTAAGGCGCGAGCGATATCATCGCCTTCGGCGCCGGCTTCACGAGTGATTTTGGCGACGCGGTCGTTGATTTTTCTAACAGTATCGAGATCGTCGCCAGTTTTTCCAAGGTTGTTTGATAGTCTGGAAACTTCGTCGAGATCAGCTTTAGCAGCTTTGCCAGGTCCAGCGATCAGCTTTGCTACTTCGTCGCCGATTGCTTTGCCGTCGTTGGCGAGAACTTTGGAAGTGCTCTCTACTGTCGCAGCTCGGCGTGATGCGTTAACGGAAACTTGAACATCACGAGTTTCGCGTGACAGTTTAGCGATATCGTCGGCGACGTTAGTTTTCGCTCCTGATCTTTCCAATGTCTGGAGAGCGCGTGAAACATCTTCGCTCGTTGCAGCTGCATTGTCAGCGCTGTTCACGAAGTTGCGTGTGCTCTGTTGCAGTGCGCTCAGGTTTTGTCTGATTGCTAATGCATCTGCACCGGTTACTTTTTCAGCAATTTTTGCGATGCGTTGTTCGAGATTGGCTGCCGATCTCAATGCGCTATTTTGGGCTGCGACAGCTTCGACTTTTTGAAGTGATGGTTTCAGTGTGCGGGCAACATCGTCGGCTACGTCAGGACCGAGTGTTTTTCCAATGTTTGCAACGTGCTCGTTGATCTTCGCGACTGTAGCGACATCATCAGCGCCGTTGCCCAGATTTCTGCTGAGGCGCGCGATTTCATCAAGGTCAGCCTTCGCTGCGACTTTGAGCGGGTCGGCTGCAAGTCTGGTAGCATCGTCACCGAGCTTGGTGCCGGTTGATGCGATAGTTTTGGTGTTGTTTTCGATAGCCGCTAGTCGACGCGAAACGCTCACTGTCGATTGTAGATCGCGAGTCTCCTGAGTGAGTTTTGCGAGATCGTCTGCGTATTTTGTCTTGGCTCCGGCAGCTTCGATGTTCGCAATAGAACGCTCAATGCCCGCTGTTGCTGCGGCATCGTCTGCGCCAGATATAAGTTTTTGAGTATTTTGCTGGAGCGAAGTAAGTTCGTTTCGCAACGCTGCCGCTTCTGGACCAGCCATATCTTCGGTCAGGCGAGCCACTCTTTGCTCGATATTCGAGGCTGATTTAATCGTGCTGTTTTCTAGTGCAGCTTTTTCAGCTTGTTGGACACCAGGCTTGAGCGTGCGGGCTGCATCGTCAACTGCTGCGGGTTTAACAACCGAGG
>CAZRMH010000087.1:0-23013 GCA_964600935.1 uncultured Candidatus Obscuribacterales bacterium | reverse complement strand
CTGCTGCTGTTGGAGTCCAGCAAGTGGACCGAGACAAGAGGTGCCTGTTGTATTTCCTTCAATAAATGTCGTCCAGGATTTCGGCAATGACAGGAGGCGCATTGTGTGGCCGGTCGGAGCCGTATCGAATATAACGTGGTCATAATTGGCAGTCTTATCGGCGTCGCCGAGCAGGCGAGCAAATTCATCGAAGGCTGCAATTTCTGTAGTGCACGAGCCGGATAGTTGTTCTTCCATGCTTTTCAAACTTGCCTCAGGCAAGAGACCACGATATGGCGTAATCAGTCTCTCCCGATACTCTAGTGCAGCGGCTTCAGGATCTATATTGAGAGCGTCGAGACCGACAACATCTGGCACCGAAGTGGGAGTAGAACTTAGATCGACATGAAGCACTTCATCCAGGTTTGAGGCCGGGTCAGTGCTAACTAACAGTACTCGTTTGCCGTTGTCAGCAAGTGCTATCGCTACCGCGCATGATACCGAGGTTTTGCCGACCCCGCCCTTGCCTGTGAAAAACATGTACTTTGTAGCTCGATCAATAAGATTCATGGGATGCTCCTTTAATTCGCATTTGGAACGCCATAGTGGCATCCGTCACAGATGTATGTTTAAGAGTCAAAACGAGATTAACAACAAGTGGTTTTCTTGTCTGATTTCTCTTCAGAGTCCTCACAAGACCCTTCCTCTTTGGCAGCCGGAGAACAGCATCCAGAATCAACGGAGACTGGCTGTTCAACCGTAAATTTGAGAGCAGTCTCAGTAAACTTAATTCCCGTTACCTCCGCAAGCTTTCCCCTTGTCGGATAAGCACCTTGCAAAATGACTTTCCCATCGAGAAGTATAAGGGGAAGGCAATCGTTGCCATCTTTTTTGAGCGCATCGCTAACAGTTGTATTGCTTATGAATGCTTGCGTCTGCTGGGAAAGGTTATATCGTTCTACCTCAATGCCCTGGCGCTTTAACCAATCGAGATCGGCTGTAAACGCTACAAGAGCTGGATCTACGCCTGGTCCGCAAATGCCTGTTGAACAGCACATCGGTGGATCGAATATCTGAAGTTTCATGCTTCGCCTCCCTAATTTCTAACTATCATCAGCCCGTACATCAACGCGATAGAAACACACACTGCCAGCCAACGCTCGAAGACCCCTATGAATGCCTGGGTTACTCCGCGGTCTGCCACTTTGGATACTTGAGTTTTCATTTACTATCCACGATCACTAGTTCCTCTAACTTTCTTTTAGATCTGATCATGCACATGCAATGGATCGAAGCTCGTATCTCAACAAATTGTTCTGGCGTCGACGCAAATTTGCATTCAGACTCCGGCCTCTCAAACCAAGTCGAGATTGAAGAGGTTATAGCAGGATTCATGCTACGAGAGAGAGAAACATCTGCCTTGTCGTGATTATAGGGTGGACGAAACCACAATTCTTCCACCTTTAGGATGACCGCTTATCACTTTAGGATGGACTTCTCGAATACGTTCTCTACTTTAGTGCTCAATGCCTCTTTATAGACAAGTCATTTAGCCTACACATTTCACAGCCTAATTCGCTTTGTGAAAATCATAAGAAATTTAAATTTGGCTACGAGCCCGGATCAATTGCGAGGTTCCTTCCCACCCAACTGCAAAATCTCGGCCTTGATTGCAGTCATCTCTCTGACGTGCGCCGGGCTATTGTCGTGAATCCAGGCATCAATCGAGTCCAGAGTAGCTGGTCTCAAATAACTGGTTTCTAAAAGCAAATGCCCATGCGCACTGAGCCAGCGGATTGTTTGACCTGACGAATGCACTTTACCTACCAACCTGGTCACCGCCCGTGGTACCATGCATTTATCCTCGCTGCCCTGGATTACTAAAACAGGAAGTTCGGCCTTGATTTTAGAAGCGTTCGAAAGGGTCTGTTTAACAAACACTTTCGTCTTCAGAAGCTCAGCAATGGTAAGCCCCTTTCGACAGAGCGGATCATTGAGAATCTCGTTCACGATATCAGAATCGTTTGATACCAAATTCTTGACGAAGCCGGATGTGGGCATGTTGAAACGCGGATGCAAAAGGAGAGCCCAGCTTGCAGCAAGCATATTGTCGGGATGGAGAAACATGAGCGGATGCACCTTAACAGTTGGTCCCGACAGAATAAGCCCATCCACAAGTTCCGGATGACCCGCGGCCAACTTTATGCACATACTAGTTCCCAGACTCTCACCCATAGCGAACAGTGGCAAGTTTGGGTGGGCACGCTTCATCGCTTGCGCAAGAGCCACGATGTCTGAATATGTTTTCTCATAGTCGACCCGCTTCTTGCTCTCACCGTCAACATCGAAAACCTTATTGTCGTCAGTGTAGCATCGACCAAATCCTCGCATGTCTGGAGCGCATGCGTAGAATCCTTCCGCTGCAAATGCCTTGCCGAGAACTTCATAACGATTGCCATGCAAGGTCAAACCGTGAATTGCCAAAACCATTCCATCAGGCTCTGTATTCTTCGGTGACCACTCATAGAGAGGGAGATGAAGCTCCTTTGAGAGCGGACCGTCTTGCACAACAGTGATTCGATCGGCGGCATTTGATTCTTCAGCTAAAGCGCGCAGACTTTGCACGTTGAGCAGCGTCAACACCATAAGAAGCAAAACGAGAACCCGTTCAAATGTCATCGATCATTCCTTTTCAAAGAAATAACAAATCAAAAATCTGTGGTCTGGTTCGTTTGAATGAGCAGTCAACTTGGACAAAAGCGTTGACTCTGCTCGACTCAGAGCACCTCTGGATTATACTATCCCGAGCGACAATGATATTCCCATAAAACGTTTCCTAATTTGTCGCTGGATGAAGTAAGCAATTTGGCACTTGCGATGGAGGTTAATATGAAATCGCACCTTAAGAGAATCGTTGCTTTTTGCGCGTTGGCGCTCAGCATACAATCGCTGCCCGTCGCAGCTCTTGAACTAAATCATCAGCCCTATCAGGCAGAATACAAACTAACTGGCACAGCCGGCACCAGCACCCATTTTATGTCTTTTGACGGAAAAGGTTCTGGACGCTCCGAAATGGTGGGCAGCAGTGGTTCAAGAAGTATCTCGATCATCGATTATCAAAAACGGGTAGTGAAGATTTTGATGCCTGCGATGAAAACAGCCATGACGATGCCCTTGACTGACGATCAACTGCACGCACTGGGTGCGGTGTCAGACAAAATGAAGGCGTCGGCAAAACCTCTGGGCACGCGAACGATTCAAGGACATCCGTGCACAGGGACTCACTACAACCTTGAAGGCGGCGGCTCACAAGAATTATGGAACGGTAATGATATCGGTGGAGTCCGCGTATACAGTAAGGTCGTAAGTCCGGGTCTGGGCGTGAGCGAAGCATTGCTGGTAAAGTATAATCCTTCCGCGCCTCCGGCAAGCGCCTTTACTGTTCCTCCCGGTTATTCAGTCAATTGAGGCATTATGAAATTTGATCAGACTCACAAATCGCAACTGCTAATGCTTGCTGTCTCAATAAGCTTGCTGAGCGGTTGTGCGACAGATAATCAAGCCGACAATTTGCTCAAGGACAGAGTGGCGAAGCTTGAGGCCGAGAATCAATCGCTAAAACTGCAACTCCAGAAGGCACAAGCAACTGCCACCGCGGCCGATACCACTAAAACAAGCTCCGCTAGCGGAGATGACGGGGTAAAAAATGAAGAAGCCGTCGAGCAGATAACCTATACAGATCTTGGTGATAATCCGTCTGCGGAGATGATCACTGAACTTGGACGACTCAAGGTGTTCGATGATACAGGCAATTTATTTAAACCCGATGAGACGATTACGAGAGCTGAGTACTGCCGGTGGTTATACAACGCCCACAACGCAATTATGCCGGAGTCGAAACAACTGAGACTGGCTACCGCCGCGCCCCAGACCTTTAAGGACTGTTCTCCGGTGCATCCTGATTACAAATACGTGCAGGCTCTCGCGAATGCTGGATACTCAATCGGATATGACGACGGAACATTCAAGCCAGACCAACCTTTGACACGCGAAGAAATGATTGGCATAAAGTTAGGCGTTGACGTCGGCAAGAAGCTCGATCCATGGCGCAGTCAAATGGAAGCAGTCTGGAAATTCAGCGACGGGAAACAAGTCGGTGAACGTTTCACCGGCTACGTACACCAAGATTTCTATGTCTCCGGTCCGCGCGGAAGCAACATTCAAAGAGCCTTCGGAAAAGTCGGTGCATTCCGACCAAAACAGCCAGTGCTAAGAAGCGAAGCCGCTGCCACTTTGTGGCAAATAGGTCAATTCGGGGATACTCAAAAGACCACGGCAGCCGCAGTATTGAAAGAAAAAGGTGGCAAGACTTAGAAAAGCGGCAACGTCTTCTAGAACTATTTTCGAAAACGTTTGCGTCATTAGCACCCGAAGAATGACAATTAGATGTGATACCGCATATAGTGCGTAACTCTGCACACCGGAGACTTGAAGAATTGTTCGTATACTTCAACGCGCGATGAGTGCAACAGAGCGACGCTCTTTTCTTTAGCAGGACAGTTCCGAAAAAATCCTTCAGGTCATCATCAATCACTGTTTCGTGGTTGCGTATTACAGCTTCCGCCACCTTAGTAATTGCCTGTGTGCAGTGCGTTTTGGGCGATTCCCGGTAAATCTTGATCTCGCCCCCACTTTGAAGTGACACCGACCCTGATTGTTTATTTTTGATTAGCGACGCAATTATCAAGCGACTCCTGCTCTATCGTAGTAAAAGAGGTGGCAATCATGTTCGCTCCCAAAAAATTCAGACTACAGAGTTATGCTGGCTCGGTCGATCTACGAATGGAAATTGAATCCGCTATAAACTTTGGAAAGCAGCCGCGAACGCCATTCGGCACTTTCGCCTTGCCATGGGAAGACAATCCATTCGACTACAGCGATGTCAATCCCACGTCGGGAAAGATTTTTGGTAAGAAGACTAAAAAGGGAATTGAAATTCGCTACGATTTGCCGCGTCGAGGTTCGTCAACTGTTTTGGTTGTTAACGTTGTTTCGGAAAAGAATGGCAGCAGTTGTGTGAATGGAGCTTTTCATATGGCGCCTCGCGTGAGTGCGACGATGTGGGGCTCATTGCTTTTTTTCTGGGGGTGCCTGGGATTTATCGTTGCGTTGGTCGCGCAGTATACTTCGGCGCAGAACATGAACCTGATGTTAGTTCAGGGTTTGGCTGTTTCTTTGATATTCGTCATTCCGATTTTTCATCAGATGAAGGAATCAGAGAATATAGATGAGCCGCAAATGAAGAAGCTTTTGCGCGATGCAATTAGTCGGGCGGAGAAGAAGTCGTCGGTTGAGGCGCATAAGTAGGGGAAGGTTAGAAGCTGGCGAGAACACCGGCGCATACTTATCTGATTCAATCTCGTTCTGACCCAAGACGGCATCAAATTGATCAGGTTCGCGTGTCGGGACTATCACAAGCCTGTGTCAATAAGCTTCTGCAAACATATGGAGGCAAAGTTGCACATCTACACAGAAGGAATCCAAACTCGAGAGACTCTTAACCGCTTGTATGAGCGTTGACGAGAAGATTCTGCGGTCTGCATATAGAAATTTCTTAGAGTAGAGAGCCCATAAGCAGTTTATGGACAATTAGAGAGAGGGGAATAGAGAAAGAGAGTGGGTGTCAATCGGGAGAACAAGAAAGGTTTATGTTCGAAGTATTTGCGACTACTCTAGCGAAAGGGCACGACGCGGAGGCGAGCGGTCAACTAGAAGAGGCTGAACGACACTACAAAGCAGCCATCAAGATTCTGGACGAAGATGAGTTCATAAAGGCGATTGAAGCATCGGTCAACAACGCTAAGCGGTTCAATCCGTCTTATCAAAGTCCTGTAGAGGAACGCCGAGTGTCGGTCTGGGGTGATCTGTCCTCGTTGTACTCAAAAATGAAGAAGTACGAGGAGGCGCGAGACGCATGCTACCGCCGGTTGCGCTGCATTGATGAATTCTACGGTCGAAACTCCGATGTATGGGAACATCCGGATCAATACATCCCTGAAAATGATTGTTGGTCCGTTACCATCAGCACAATAGCAAGCGAAATGCAGCGAATAAACAGAGAACTTGGGATGCACGAGCTGTCAGAGAAGTGGTCGCGTCTTGCAAACTTTGGAAAGAAGGAAGAGATTCTCGACGTAGAGGAGCTACTGGCAAGATATAATCCCGATAAAATCTGGCAGAGTTGGACAAGCGACGCCTCTCAGCCCGAGGGAAATTGGGCTGCAAAGGCATCCAGCCACTCCCCACCCGTGCCTGAAAGCGCCTCAGGTGAAGATAGAATACCCACGGAAGAGAATTTAAAAGAAGATTGGTTAATGCCAAGCACTGTGATAATCGGTGACCAGATATCTTACAAGCTCCGCCGCGATGTTTTCGGTCGACTTGAACAACTCAGTAGGACGCATTATCACGCAATTTTGATCGAAGCGCCATATCACTCTCAGGAAGACTATCGCGCTGAGCACTGGCAATTCAGTCATCTCGAAAAACTTCTACAAGAGAGTCTTGAGAATAACGATGATGCGATTTATGTGTGTTGCATTCCACGAGGCGATCATCGTCTCTTCATCTTCTATTGCCGGGATCCCGGAACGACCAGACGACGATTAGAGGAGTTGATTCAAACTGGTCTTAGCCATCGTCTGAGCATATCATCGACTTTCGATCCTTCCTGGAGCAGATTCAAGGAGTGGGCAGAGCCATACATGCCGACGCCTGCGCTAGAGCGCGAAAAATCGATTCCTGAAGGCACTACCCTTGATGGCAAGGCATTTGCAGAGATCTGGAGACTCACTTCAAATATTGAATACGAGTTGGAGCGAGTCAACATGTTGTTGTCGTACACTTCAACATTCAGACCGGAAGAACATGCACAGAGGCAGTTCGCCACCAACTACTTTGTGGACTGCTCCCGAGGCATCGGCTCTGAGAATCTTCAGTTACTGGAAGAGATATGTCGCACGCTCATTTGGCTTGACATAGACGTTGCTAGAAGTGTGGCGGCCCAGGTCATTCATTCACGACCTATGTCGAACAAATTTCCTTTCCATATAGCTAAAGAGTTTGCGCCGATTGATCCGGAGTTTGCTCTCGAGTTACTCGGCAAAATTTATGAACCTGAACTAAAACTGGATATTCTTATCTTGTCGGCAAAGGCGCTCTGGACCACCAAACCCGATTTATCGAAACTGCTTTTACGGCAAGCGCTTGGTCTTTACGACGAGGCACGCGATGCTTCAGAGCCCGTGCCAGCACTATTGGCGGTGGCGTCTGTGCTATCCGAGTTCGATCAGTCCTGGTGTCAGGAACTATTGGATAAAACACTGACGCTCCTCCCTCAAGTGCAGGCTCCCTGGCGTTGGTCGTACTTATATGACGCGTTTACTCTAAAGAATTTAGCTGCCAACCCGAATCTCAGTCAGTGGGGTGAACTTGCGAAATCGACTTGTGAAGAGTTCGTCAACGGACCAGGGGATGAATTCGGGCGAGGCGGCGGAACCGTGTTTGCCTCCAGAGCCTATCTCAAGATGGCATACCTTGCTGCTTCGTGCGCTCCCCAGTTGAGTATCGAGATGATGCTAAGGGCAATGGCATTGCTCGCCTCTTATGATGTGGACTCTGACGGTTTCGCCTCTGAAGATTTCGACTCAGGCGGTATCTACTCGCGCGTAGACGATTGGGACAACATCAGTTCCGACGCTCTAGATTCCACTGCGAGCCACGGAGCGTTGATTGGTCTATTTGCTGCAATACTTTCTCGCTTTGCAAAACGGGATCTCCCAGAAGTGGAGAAATTGCTTACGTCGGCGATAGAAATGATACTTGCGAATCCCCTTAAATCCGGTGTCGAACGAGCCTGTTCGCTCATTGATTTGACTGGCTGTTTCTCGAAATTAAAAGATACCACGGGCGAACAATTGATTCGTTTATGTCTTGAGGCGATTGACGCCCTGATGCTCGATTCGGACAGAGTAAAGTTGTTGGCCAGGCTTGCGAAGAAAGTCTCCAATTCTCATCCAGAGAAAGCCGACGAACTCTTTCAAATAGCCTATTCTAGAGCTTGTTCATTGGTGAAGTACCAGCGCATTGTGGTGCTTTCCGAGATTGCCGGTCAGGCGAAGCGGTCGAGACCGCAATTTAGTGAGCGACTGTTTGAAGAGGCGATAAATTTGAATGCCGGGACAACCGATTTATTGAATCGATTGGATGCATATCTGGCGATTGGCAAATTTCTGATTCTTACTGGAGAATTGAAGCGACTTGATTCACTGGTAGATGAGATGGTCAACCTGGCTATTGCTATCGAAGCAACACAGGCAAAGCATGATGAGTTGCTTGGAATTCTCTCCGGCTCAAAGTCAGAAAAGTGCCTGATAGGCGGCATGCGGCTGGTTACCACCGCGAAAGTGGGCGGCAAAAGTTTGAGAACTTTTGTCTATGGTTTTGGTAAGGCACCGAAGAATATATGGAAGGGAAAACGCCACAGACCATAGAGCGAGCGTCGCCTGACTATTTGCAGTCTAACTGATACCACTTTCGTTTCGCGCGTTTCGATGCGACAACGCTCATGGAGACTCTTCGTCCTTCAATAAGGTGTCAATTGAGATCATGATCACGGCTTGGGACGCTTCATCGTCAGTGCCAATGCCGACAAAGGCATAGCCTCTCGATTTGCCAGTTTCGGGTCCTTCCAATCGAGACTGATGTCACCGCCCCTGGTGTACCAGTAGCGAAAACCTCGCGGATGTGCCGGCGTCACCAAATATGGTGATAGCCGGATCTACAAATCGCAAAAAAATTGGTGCCGAATAAGGTGGCACCGGTGATGTCTTGGCTCTAGTACAATCATATTAACCTCTCGTATTTTCTATTTTGCAATCCATGCTGAAGCGACTTCAAGTAAAAAGTTCAGAGCATTGAAAATTGTCACTGCATCATGAGCATCAAGCGCAGAAAACGTCCTGAACTATTCCTTCGGTTACACCTATAGATTCGGTGGCACCAATAGATCAGCAAAGCTCTCCTCGATAAGCTTCTTTCGCTCTTCTAGAGAATCTACATATTTTTCTTCATTATAGCGTTCAGGATCAAAGTAGAACTCAACTTCAGGCATGTTATCGTGAGTTTTCAAAACCTTTGCATCACCAAGCGAAAAAAAATGTCTCAGCCTGTCTCCATCGACATTTTTGCAGGCGCAGATATTCAGGTACCAGAGATTCGGAAGATTGAGCGCTCCGGCAAGCCCTTTTATAGTGAAAGGATTTTGAGACAAATCGAGCATCGTGATATTTTGATTGAAGGACTTTGGCATTCGCTCATCTGAAAGATTGAGATTATCCAGTCCAAGAAAAATCAGCCGATCGTGCTGCTTCAGTTTCTCAATTCCAGCTGGTGTCACGTTTGTGCCACCAACTCTAACAGACACCAGCTTTTTCAATTTCAATATTTGATCGATTGCTAAGTCTCCGATGTTCGGAGACCTTGAAACGTAGAGCAAAACTAAATCGGATAGTTTTGATATGTATTCCATATCTTGATCGCTGACCGTCGAATCTCGGAGGGACAGAATCTTCAATGTTTTCAATTTAGACAGTTCTCGATAACCTCGACTATCTATTGCAGGACACCGCTCCAGTAGCAGTGTTTGCAAACCATTGATCTTCAGAATAGTTTGGACCCCATCATTGGTGATTCTGGTTCCTCGAAGATCAAGACAAGTCAGCGGCAATCCCACTAAATAGTTGAGCTGCTTATCCGTAATTGAGGACTCTGATAACTCAAGCCTCTTTGGAGACAGCTTAGACAGAACGATCAGCTGCTCGTCGCTAACGTTGCCTTCAATTTTGTGCCACGTACAATTCCGTACATCGCGTAAGCTGATATTGTGCGTTCTTCTGAGACTCGACGGATTCTCTCTCTTGGCGAATTCCAGATCCCGACGTTTCTCCAATTCAACATTCGTTTGGTAGACGAAGAAGCCGATCGATCCGAGAATTATAAAAACGATTGGAACGAACTTTGCCATTGCAATCAGAGACTCGCTTATTAGCTTGCTCGGCTCGTCATGCACTTCCAGCTTTGCAGCCTGCACAAAGCGCAAGCTCGCAATCGCATCAGCAATTTCCTTCATCGACTGAAATCGATCATCTGGGTCCTTTTCAAGAGTTCTTGAAACCAATTTTTCAACTTCGTCCGAATACTTTATCGAATTATTTCCCTGGCTAAGAGAAGGAGCGTCCTGGAAAATATGTGCATTGACTACATCTGCCGCTGTTGTTCCTCGAAATGGTGCCTTTCCTGAAAGTGTTTTATACATCAGGCAGCCGAAAGAATAAATATCACTGCGATGGTCGACTTCCAGGCCAGAAGCCTGCTCCGGACTCAAGAAACTTGGCGTACCCAACACGGTTCCAGAAACCGTAAGATAAAGATCGCTGCTGTTGAGAATTTTCGCGATTCCAAAATCAATGATTTTGACTTCCAGTTTTCCGTCATGCGACTCTCGCAACAACACATTTCCTGGTTTAAGATCCCGATGCAATATTTGCCTATCATGCGCGTAGGCAATAGCCCCGCAAATCTGCTCGAAGACATCGTAGGCATCAAACTGAGACATCGGACCCAAACGCCTGATTCGACCGTCAAGCGATTCGCCTTGGATGTACTCCATAGCCAAGACCGGCACGGTGCCATCGGCCATAAAGAAATCGTAGACTTCAATTATATTCTTATGTTTGAGCTGACATATTGCTCGAGCTTCTCGCTGAAGACGAACGATATGTTCCGCACTCGTCGTGTTCAACAGCTTGATCGCGATAACTCTTTTGAGCAGCAAGTCTCTGGCTGTATATACAATACTGAGCCCGCCAGTCCCAATCTCGTCAAGAATCTCATAACGCTCAGCAACGATCTGTCCCTCAAGAAAGCTAAACTGATCGGGAATATGTTGGTGATCTGTCATTCAGAACGGATTTCAGTGGAAGTCATCGGATTTTCACTCATCATTTAGTACCAGGAACCGCAATTGGACCAACGATGTTCATTACCAATATATACTCAAATTCGACCTGCGTCAGAAAATTGTGGAATCAAAGAGTTCCACTTATTCGGCGATGAACAACTTTCAGATCTAAAAAACTTTAGGCAGATGGAGGTCCCAGCTGAACTGTGACATCAAGCCGTTTCATAACGGTCCTTATTAGCACCCAACTCCTCTTTCGAAACTCTTTGCCTTGTAGGCCGCCACTGGAAATCCCCAGTTCTGAAACTTCAATTATCCGTCCATACGGCCAGGCCGAGACTGGCAAACTGACAAGAAATTTTTCCATTTCTCCCATCTGCTTGTCTTTGAATTGCTCGTGTTGTTTGCCCGATGATACAGATACCATATCGTCAGTTATTGTAATTTTCGGATTAGGCCAGATTTTGCCTGCCCCCTCTCTCACCTTATCTTGCATAACCGCTTTTATTCGGGGATTCAATTGCATCTTTCGATCCTCGGCGAAGACGGGCGCGATGAAATAGTTGGCGAAAATTAGCGTTAGAATCAATGCGACAATAGTTGATTTATTCATGCGCTCTCCTCAAATGAAGTTTCGGCTCTACTATTCGATCGCTGTTTACAGCTCAAGTACTGGCGGGACTGTATCTTTTCTCCATAACCCAATTTGCCACAAGTTGCTAAAACAAGACAAATAAGAAAATCTCAAAATCCATTTCAGCAATGTTGTTCAATTCGGCTCGTCATGCTTACGAGTTGCCACGCGAATACCAGCCTTTCGTTGAATTGACAATCTTTACTACCGATAGCATGACGGGCACCTCTATCAAAACACCGACAACCGTGGCCAGAGCAGCGCCGGAGTGAAAACCATACAGACTGATTGCTGTGGCCACAGCCAACTCGAAAAAGTTGCTTGCACCAATTAAGGCAGATGGGCAAGCCGCATTGTGTGCGACTTTCAGCTGCCTGTTTAAAAGATATGCAAGGGTTGAGTTGAAATAAACTTGAATCAAAATCGGCACAGCAAGCATCGCAATAACCAATGGCTGCTTCAAAATCGCTTCGCCTTGGAATGCAAATAGCAAAACCAGTGTTGCTAAAAGGGCAGAGAGAGACACGGGAGACAAGACCTTTAGAATGGTGTCGAAAGTTGCTTGCCCGCGTTTCAGGAGTAGCGCTCTCCACACCTGAGCTAGAATTACCGGCACGACAATATAGAGACCGACCGAAATCAGCAGCGTATCCCATGGAACGGTAATAGAGGAAAGACCAAGTAAAAGCCCAACAATCGGAGCGAATGCAAAGACCATGATCAAGTCATTGACGGCTACTTGTGTAAGAGTGAAATATGGATCGCCGTCGGTCAATTGACTCCAGACAAACACCATCGCCGTACAGGGAGCGGCTGCCAGCAAAATCAGGCCGGCCACATAACTATCAATTTGATCCTGTGGTAGGTACTGAGCAAAGACAACTTTTATAAAAATATAGGCAAGCAATGCCATTGAAAACGGCTTGACGCACCAGTTAATAAAGAGCGTCACCAAAACGCCTCTCCAGTGCTGTTTGACCTGGTGCAGGGCACCAAAGTCTATCTTCAAAAGCATAGGCACTATCATTAGCCAGATAAGAATGCCTACAGGAACATTCACGCGGGCGATTTCAAGTGAACCAATAAATCTAATCGGTCCCGGCACCAGCTGGCCAAGCGCTATGCCAACTACAATGCACAGAAAGACCCAGACGGTAAGCCATTTTTCGAAGAAGCCAATGTCAGAAGACTGCAAATTGTCGCTAGTTTTAACAACTGGTTCGGTCATGTTTTCGCCTTTTCAATAGTGACCGGCATCAACGCCACGTGTGCGAAAACTCCTGCATCATTCATCTCGAAGTTTCAAGATCGCAACAATCGAATGCGTTTAGTTCCTGCAAGAGAAGCCGAACTCTTGTCTTTACTTCATCACGAATTACGCGGACCTCGTCGTCACACTTTCCTTTAGGGTCAGTCAGCGGCCAGTCCTCACGCTTCAAACCCGGTACAAGCGGACAAGCTTCGCCGCACCCCATAGTGACAAGCAGGTCTGTGCCAGCGGCCAAGTCGTCAGTCAGGAGCTGCGGTTTAACATTAGCCAGGTCAATTCCGACTTCATTCATAGCGCGAAGAACACAGTCATGTACCTTTTCAGCCGGTTGTGTACCTGCTGAAATTGCCTGAGCTTTTGACGAATCTGCAAATCTGTTGAAAAAGGCCGCAGCCATCTGTGAGCGTCCAGCATTATGGACACAAGCAAATATTACTTTCACTCATTGCACTCCTTTTTGCCGATGCTGACCGGTATAACTTCAGGCATCGGTGCGCAACAAGCAGAATTCGTTTCAGTACCGAAATCAGCATCTTCACCATATGTAGTGGCGCTATCGGTTGTGTAGAAACTCTCCCAGGCGATTCCCTGAGGGTCATGAACCCAGGTCTTATCAGCCTTGGCATAACAGCATGTTGTTTGTTCCTGTTCCAATATCGGTTGCTGCGCTTCCTTAAGCCGCAGAGAAATTTCTTTCAGCGCCTCGCTATCATCTACCTGGATGCCTAGATGGTCAAGCCCCGGCTCTCTTCCGCGAGTTGAAATTGCAAAATTTATACGAGGATCCTCGAGCATCCACTTTGCGTAATCATCTTTCTTGACTGTTGGCTCGACGTTGAAGAAGGTGGAGTAGAACTTAATAGACTGCGCCAGGTCACTAACCGCCACATGCACGTGAAATCTTTTCATTAACACTTACCTCCATTATCCGCGCAACAGTTCTCCATCAGAAAACCAAGTAGTTTCTGCATTTGAACGTAATCGGCGGAGTAGATGATTGATCTGCTTTCACGCCGCGATATGACCAGACCAGCGTTGCTGAGTTCCTTCAAATGGAATGACATCGTAGCTGGTGGCATTCCAAAATGGCTACTCAAATCACCCGCAGCCATTCCAGTATTACCCTTTCTGACCAAAAGGCGAAATATTTCCAGGCGTGACTCTTGCGCCAATGCTCCCAAAGCAATAACGGCGTTCTTTGCTTTCATATTTCCAATATAATCGAAATAACATCAAGTGTCAAGCATCTGGCTCACTCTGAGACTTTTGAATTGTATTCTGGTTTCAAGCTCTAGAGTTATGTCTTAAATATTGTGTAGAGTTTAGAGACACAAACACCCTCGATAAAAGTGGAATACTACAGACAGAGAGACGAAACGTCTGCCGATCTCAGTATTTGAAGGTAACCATCTTAGAATCTAGTCGTGATAAAAGCGTCGAGATCAGCGTGGCGATACGCGCATTATCCGCCCAGGCAATCTAATAAAACTGAATCGCAAAGAGGCTGTTATTCGCAAAAAACTAAAAGCATCTGATTGTTTGAGATATATTGGGCAAGACAACGATTCAAATATTGAGGCTAAGCAGCAAACTAGATGGAATGGCGAGAACTGGAAGCCGAAGATTTATATGGTCTCAGAAACCCGCTCATAATTGATGTGCGCTCTCCGAGTGAATTTGCTGCGGAGCGTATTCCCGAGGCAATTAATATCCCACTCCTTAGCGACGCAGAGCGCGTTCAAATCGGCACCGTATACAAATGCGAAGGTGATTTGATTGCGCGGCGCCAAGCTCTATCGATAATCGCACCAAAAATTCCGGAGATAATCGAAGAGATACTAAATTATAAAGAACGGACACGGGCAATTGTAGTGCATTGCTGGCGGGGCGGGCTGCGCAGTGAAGCCGTTTCGTCAGTCTTGAGTATCGCTGGAATTCCGAGCTATCGATTGAGCGGCGGCTATAAGGCCTGGCGCAACATGGTGCTCAAAGACCTTGTTGAAGGACGATATGATTTTGCGCCCATCGCTTTATACGGCTTTACCGGTGCAGGAAAGACCGCCCTTTTGCACGAATTGAGTAAGCAGCAATTTCAGGTATTAGATCTGGAGGTCATAGCAAATCATCGCGGTTCAACTTTTGGTGGACTCGGACTGGATGAACAACCAAGTCAGAAAAATTTTGAGGCCGAATTATGGAATCAGCTCAGAATGCTGGACCGAAGCAAGCCTGTGTTCATCGAAGCGGAGAGTCGAAAACTCGGCAAGCTGTCTTTGCCAGATCAAATACTCAAGAAGATTAAAGAATCGCCCGCCATTTTAGTTGAGAGTAGCCTTCAGGCGAGAGCAACACGAATCACACATGACTATTTAAACGCTTGCAAATCAAAGGAAATTGCAATCAAAGAAGCTCTTTCCATGCTATCCCGACTTAACGAAGCTTTAGGAAAATCTCGTGTTGAAGAGATTAAACGTTTCTTGAATGACGGATTGATCGAGCTAGCTGTCCAGACACTACTCGTTGAATACTACGATCCACTCTACAGTAAATCGCTCAAAAACCGATCTTTCAAACTCACAATCTGCAACGATAACTCTGTCGAAGCGGTCATGGCGCTTGAAGAATGGACCAAGCGAGGAGAGTGGAAAATTGAATTATGCGAGAGCTAACGGTCTCGACTACTAAATTGGCAGCATTCTCTTAAATCAAATTTTGATGGCTTTTGCATGTATGACCACTTCACGAAATAGCGCGAGTGGTTCTTCTTTTCAGATGTTCGCTTAGAGATTTGTACCCCACTTAACTTCTAAAATTCGGTAAGATGTTGTACATTCTGAGCGACAAAGTATTAAATGAGCGAAAAAGATATCAAACTCGAATTGAATGCGGGCGTCGACCTACAACCGACGACAACGCCAGGGATCTGCCGCGCATGCGTAGTCGATGCAAGCATGCGCTTTGAACTGACGTGGGACCGTTTTCATCGCCTTCACAACACAGCGGAAGCTATCAAACAGGAAGGTCGTTTGGTCACGAGCATTCTAGACGTTGGTGGTTTCGACGGCGCTCTGGCAATGTTTTTAGAAGAAGTTCTAGTAGACGTGATTGATCCTATTACTACCAGTGGTACCGGCCATAGTATCACGGCCAATTCATATGACGTGGTCGTATCAATTGACGCTCTTGAGCACGTACCACCCGATGAGCGGCAATTATTTTCACAACAACTTTGCGATTCTGCTCGACAGCGCGTATTCATCAACTTTCCTGGTCAGCAGTCAGCCGCCGCCCAGCAACTTATTTTCGACCTAACCAACAATCCGCTTGTGAGAGAACACGTGATGTGGAAACTTCCTGACAGAGATCAGGTTAAGGACTGGGTTGAGAAAGCTGGTTTTAAAGTCGAAACTAAACAGCATACAAGCCTTGCACAATGGATTTCGCAGTACCTTCTTCAAACGATGGCGCCCGATTTAGCGACAAAGGCAAACCGTCACCTTTTGGAGCACCACTTAGGAGATCCTGTTGGCACACCGCTTTACGATCTGATTATTGGCCACAGAGTCCGATAGTTCTCATGGCGATGTTCGTTGTTGTACCACTCGAAGAATCGTTTGCAGAAACTTTTAGTGCCTTCCAAGCAGCCGAATCAAAGAAGGTGGCGTAAATCGAGCTGGCGACTTGTCGAGAAATCGGACCTCGTGCAACACAACCAAATTTTTTTGAACTTATTTAGCCGACCGATACGAACCGCAATTTAAGCCTCCAGGACGCGTCACTGCAGTCAAAATTCTCTTGTTCACGTAGTTTTAACGGACGATAGTCATACTTGGCATTGAAGGGCTGAGGAGGTGGAAAATAAATACTCAAGCGGCAGTCTAACTAAGATCATCGAGCTGATACAGCATTTCGATTGACGCACCGTATGTGGTTCACTACAAACTAGACGGAACATGATAATAGCATCACCGGAAATACCACTAACGAAAGGAGTACTAATTATGAGCATGAGCCCAAAAGAAGCAGTGAAACAGAGCCCTTATGATGATAAGAAACAGAAGCACAGGGGGCACCACTTTGTGCCCGAAGAAGAAATTGCGCTTAGAGCCTATCAAATTTGGCAGGAACTTGGCTGCACCCACGGACATGATCATGAAGACTGGCTTCAGTCCGAAGTCGAGCTACATGCAAAAACACGAGATCATGATTAGCCGACTGAGCGAAGAAAAATTCTATACAGCGTCTGAAATTGGCTGGCTCGGCCCACAGGGAGGTTCTGGAAATAGAACTGTCCATCCGCGCCATTGAAAATCTCAAGTGTTCCCTAACTTTCATCGACTCTGGCGAGAAAGTACTCATTAATCGCCGACTAACTGATCACTTGCCGGCGCTTGGTTTGTGCTGGCTATTTTTGGTCATCGACTCGATGTATGTTTTAATCTGGTCGAAGAAATTCGGTCCGGATTTTCCGCCAGCGGTTTTTTTCTTGATTTCTTCGATCTGTTTGTGGAACGACTCGAAGTCTGCTTTCTTTCCGTAACCAAGCTCCTGAGCATATTGGATTTGTGTGTCAGCGCTGGCTACTAGTTCAGTTAGCTTTGTGTTTTCTTTTTCAGTACGATTTTTCTTTTTGGAAAGTTCTTCAGCATTTTCCAAATTGATTCGAGCTCCAACAACCGGCAATGGAACTACGACGTCAGTTACAACCAGAGTGTCGAGCGCGGTCTGGAGAACTGCTTTGGCTTCGCTGCTTCTATTCTCGTCAATAAACTTAGCTGCTTTCTTGAGAGCACTTGGATATGTTGCAAGTGGAATATTTGAGGTGCTGATTACTGTTTCACTGGTCAAACCAGACAGAATATTTCTGGCATCTTGTACCCGGCCTTCGTTTAAAGCCTTCTGAGCTTCTTGCTTGGCTTTCTTGATTGCCTCCAGTGATCCATAGACATCACTGGTAACCACTCGAACGTCGATTGGAACCAAGGAAACCTTTGGATCGCGAGCCAGAACTATCTCAAGCTTTCCAGTTGCTCTTTCAACGGCAGCGAGAGCCTCCTTGCTCTTGCCCTCGTCCAAGAGCTTCAGCGCATCCTGTGTTTCTCTCAGCGTTGAAACAGCTTCTGATACTATTTCCTTTCGCTTATCCGTAGTTTTTTGAGCAGAACGCTTATTTGTTTCCACCTTGGTTGCTTTCACGTCAGTCTTTTGTTGAGGAGCTGCATAAGCGCAGTCGGCAATTTTTAGATGGCTTACCCAAACTGTCGACGCAATCAAGATCGTTAGCGAGCTTTTGCAAATTCGAGAAGTATAAGTTGCTGTAACCATCGTCTTTTTCCTCCTTCATAAGAGTCAAGCAGCAATTCATTTCCATCAACTTCTTGAAAGATAATTTCCAGTAAGCGCTTTGCACGACAAGTTTATGGACAGTTAAAAACTTAATCGAGCAATGACGGAGCACGACTTCTAGTGTGCATCTTGCGAGCATCAAATCGAAGTTACCATCTATCTCAATTAAAACGAGTCCACCTGATTGATCGGAATTTCTACACAAAATTTTTATTGCTTATGAAGTCCTGAAGGGTCTGCTCTGCCTTTCGGTCTGCCACTTTCCTTCGATGGTTAAGTGAAAAGCTATGGTGAAATGCTAATCGAGAAGTTTAAAATTCGATGAAAAGACGAATGAATTACCGGCCTTTATTGTAAAAAATTTTCGTGAGACAGGTTCTACAGTTACCGCGCCTGTCCATAACTTTTTAGAGTTGAAAAACAGTCAAAATTCGATGCGTTTTACCAAAAGGGTTTCGTTTAAAAAGGAGGCACGCATATGACGAAATCGCTGACCAGACGACATGATGTCCAGGACGACAATCTGATTGTCCAAGCTGATGACTCTACGAGTGACATACTTAAAGCCTATTTGCGTGCGGTGCGAAGACGCAGGCTATTACAAAGAGAAGAGGAGTTAGATCTCGCTCGTGCTTCTAAGAATGGTGATTCGAAGGCAGCGAAGCAGCTAGCAGAGAGCAATTTGCGCCTAGTAGTCCGCGTTGCCAAACAGTATCGCAACCGCGGATTGAGTTTCGAAGATCTGATTCAAGAGGGCAATCTCGGACTCCTGAAGGCAGTTGAAAAATTTGATCCGGAGCGAGGTTTTCGCTTCTCCACTTACGCTGTCTGGTGGATCAGGCAAAGCATGATGAGAGCAATCGGAGACAAAGCAAAGTTGATTAAGGTGCCCATACAAGTCGAGCAAGATCTGAAAGCGACAGGGAAAGCCGCGCAAGTTCTGCGGCAAGAGTTGGGTCGAGAGCCGACACTTGAAGAACTAGCAGAACGCTCCGGGGTTCCAGTTTATAGAATAAAACAAATATCAGCTGTCGCACAGGAGCATGTCTCACTTGACGCTCCATCGCGCGAAGATCAAGATGAACCACTGATTGAGCTGCTCAAGGATAATACAGCAGTCGATGACTTTGCAGCTCGGAGACTGATGAGAGAGGAAATAGACGGGCTGATGCATTGCCTGAATCCGAGGGAGCGCGACGTGATCAGACTGAGATATGGTCTAGACTTCAGTATAAGAGCGCTCAGCTTGGACGAAACAGCGTTGCAGCTCAATCTCTCAGTTGAACGCGTCAGCAAAATAGAGGCTAGAGCGTTACTTAAATTGAGGCGAGCAGCAAAACAACGACATATGCACGACTATATTGCCAGCTAGACGTAGAAGTCAGTCAGTGTTCTATAGAATACTCCGGCAATAGTTTCGGGCATCGTTCAAGAACAACATTGACGCAGAAAGCGGTGTTCAAACGACTTGGTTTCCTTCGTAACGGCCAGGCGTTGATTAGTCTGCCCCCCAGCAACCGGCCAAAAGAAACTTCCCCTCAACGGTCTTTTCGGAAGACCGCGAGGGGGGTTTTCACTTCTAACAGTTCTAACTGATCGCTTTGCGCGACTCACACAACATCGAGTCTGCAATGCTTTGCAAATCCGAGTCGAAACTCGAATTCATTTGATTAATACGTTTGAGCATTTTTTTCAGAATCGACATGTCCTCCATTGTTTCTCGTCGTAACTGCGCTTGATTCTTGACTGTAGCTTGGGTTCCGTTACCTAGTTCACCTCCTCTTGCACCCCCATCTTGATCTCCAAACAAAAGACTTGCAGATGTTAATAGACAGAAGGACAAAACTATCAATCGTGTCATATCAACCACCTCCCAGGCTCATCTATGCATACCTGAGCTCAGCTGGATCGGCACACCTGCTTGCCCACAGGAAGAAACGATGGCAATCTAACGCATGGGGCTGGCATCGCGAAAGAATTATTTCTTTCGTCTCTTGGGCTCTGCAACTGACATATGGATTCGAGTCGTCGATAAGCTGATCGAGCAGCTCCATCGGAGTATTCAAATCATCTGCCAGTCCAAACCTCACATTCGGATCCTCATCGAAGGCGAAGCTCTGCTTAATGTGCGTGGGTGTGGAAGGATTGGTTCCTACAGCAATACGCACATCAGGATTCTTATCGGAAGCAAGAAGCTCTAGCACCGCCAGTGGTGCATTTGAATTCTCTGCAACCCTCAAACGAATACGGTCCACTTCACTTTGAGCCAACTCTGCTAACACCTGCGGAGAGCAGCTCTCGCTTCCGGCTCTAACATAGTTACTTAGAATATCGGTGTAACACTTTACGTTCATCATAGGTAAATACCTCCGTCAGTCTATTTAGCTAAAGCCGACTTTTCAGTCGATTGAAGGAAAATAGCCATCGAGAGATAACGGTCGTAAGAACCGAGGATCTCTTGCGGCCATGAACTGTAGTTTCAGGTGGCAGCCCCAGTCGCACTGAGGCTGCCTTGTTTCGCTTTCTTGCCAGCCTGTTGAGCTGGTGTAATCATGTTATGGATTATTCGAATTTTCAACCGTTTAACTACTGCAAACCCTCCTCTAGTGGCAGATTTGAGCTATCAAAACGAAGGAAAATGAACCTTCCAAAAAGCAATTTAGCAAATTTTTTTTCGCAACGCAAGAGTCCTAAGGATTTCTTCAAAATCTATAAAACGCGCTCTCTGTCTGTGTTTCAGGACGCGCATTTTGAGAGTTTCGGTCACAGAAAGTAAGGCGATTTTGAATCTCCCGTTCGGAACTGGGAGATACCGTTCTAGACAACTACGACTCGGCCGCCCGTTGGGCTTTCGTATTTTCCCCACTGAGGGTACAAATTCGCCACGTTTGGTAGCCAGAATCGTTTCGCTGGTGAGAAGGGACAAGACGAATATGACAGACCTGAGTAAAATCAACGACGGCGGGCGTAGCGGGGACGGTGAGAACTCTCACAAAACATTAGAAGAAGGGGTCGCCTCCAAAATCCTCAGAGAGACTCAGATGGTGGGGATAGGAGTTGGTGGCGCATTTCTAGACACCGCAAAAAATCCTATACAGAAAGCGCCCGAGCTCGCGATGGCTGGAGGCTTCGGTGTAGGTCTCAAGACATTGCAAAACGCCGGAGCCAAGGGGCGAGCCGTCGCATCCGTTGTCGGGCTCGGAATGGCTGGAAAAATGGCATACGATGAATACATGGGCGACAGGTGGAGCACCTTTGGTTCTGCATTAAAAGACAACTGGCAATCACCAGAGAATTTCGAAAGAAACTTGATTGCTACAAAGAGAAGTGTTGGCGCTTTAGCTGTCGATTCCACGGTTGCGACCATAGGATTCAAAGCCGCTGGAAGCCAAATTGGCAATAGATTACTAAAGGGAGAGATGGGTTCGAAGGTTCCTCTGCGTGTGGTCCTCGACGAACCTCGCTTTAGCTGGCCGAAGTCTGCTGAGGGCTTACGCTCTACTACCCCGCGGAGTCCGGCATTGCTTACAGGTATAAGAGATGCGGCCAAAGGCAAACAGATTAACGATCACGTTACTCCTTCTGGTCAAGTTGTGTCCGGTGACTTCAACCTTCCAAGTCCACTGATTGGCTCTGCCGAGGGATTACTATCGTATACGCTACGGAGTGACTTAATACTCAAAGATTCATTTCATGCTGGCAGACACAAACTAACTGCCGACCCCGCTGGTCACTATGGTGCGCAGGCGCATGGAGATCACTCCTTTAAAAATTCTCTGCATGCAGAACCACCGAGAAAGCCCTCGTCGCCCAAAGAAGTAGGAGCTGCCGGCAAGGTGGAAATCCCAGCCGGCAATCTTTCTTCGCTCGATCGTTTTAGTCTTGAAATGTACCAAGGCATTCGTAGTCGTATAAACGCTTCATCCGGCGCCGAACATTCCGGTCTCGTAGGTGGTCGAGCGCACGGCGGTCATTCCAGCTCTAGTCTTCTCAGAGGAATGAAGGATTCTGGACCAAAGGTCGAAGCGCCCGTAAATTCGGTTAAACCGCTGGAAGCTCCTACCGGGAAGAGCTCAACAAATCCCATGGAAATGCCATCGGATAGTAGTTCTTCGCTAAGTCGGTTTAGTGATGAAGTATACGAAGGGATTAGCCAGCAGATCAAAGGCTCACCTAAAGTCGAGGCCAGTCTCTCAGGTGCGCACAATGACCTTTTCAACGCTGCGCTGGTTAAGCCGATGGATGCCCGAACACACCTAACTCCAGGATCTGAGCCAGTAAACATTTTTCAGACGAGCTATCCCACCGTCATTAAGCCTCTTCAGAATGCCGATGCTGTTGTGTCGTTGACGTCCCAGGGAACAGTGGGTTCGGTGTCACTATCGACGGGACTATTAACCTCCCCGGTTGGTGTCTCCAAAGTCCAATCCATGCTCGGATTTGCAGAGCTGGCTGCGACTGATCCTGCCGCCTGCGATGCAGCACTAGCCTCCACATTGCTAGGAAGAGTCGGCTTGGCAGGTCGTGCAACCAATACCAAAGCAGCACTCAAAGGCGCCGAAGCTTATGTAAACGGTGCGAGGGGAAACAGCTACACTTCATTTCTTTTAGACCGCTATGGAAAGCTTTAGAGGAAAAAGCTCCTTCGCGATAGCCGAATAAACAGCAGGCACCACCGACGGTGACAAAATATCGCCTAGACTAAACATCCGCATGACGAAATAGACTCGCGACCATAAAACGGTCACAGTCAAGGTGACTTTC